>JBCBQE010000502.1:0-5346 GCA_039820385.1 Cyanobacteria bacterium J06635_10 | reverse complement strand
GTTGACTGCTCACTGTTAACTGCTCACTGTTAACTGCTCACTGTTGACTGCTCACTGTTAACTGCTCACTGTTGACTGCTCACTGTTGACTGATAAAGAATAGAATGAGGAGTTTTGCGTTGAGCTAATTCTATTCCTTTATTTCCTAATTTTTCCCGTAGTTGTTTGTCTTGACATAGACGAGTTAATGAAGCAGAAATTTCTTCTGGGGAATCTGGATTTACTAATAAACCGTTTTCTTCGTGATGCACCGCATCTTCTACACCTCCTATACGGGAAGCAATTACAGGTTTACCAAAATAACCGGCTTCGGCATAAACTATACCGAATCCTTCTATACTGCCGCGTTGAGCATCAAAAAATGTCGGCATGGCGAAGATGTCACAAGCTGCATAATAACCTGCTAAGTCTTCATCGGTTACAAATCCTGCAAAATGTACTCTTTCTTCAACTTGTAATTGAGAAGCTTTTTGTTCAAGTTCACATTGCATTTTACCTCTTCCACAGATTATATAGTGGACATCCAAGCCTTGATTTAACAGTTGATTTAAATTCTCGATGATTCGTATAAAGCCTTTACGCTTTACCAATCTTCCTACTCCCAGAATTGCGATCGCATTTTCTGAGATATTGTATTTTGTGCGGATATTTAAGCGCGATTTTTCTAAATACTGTTGATTTGTAGCTCGATCGCCAAATTTTCCTGGTCTAACTATAGGATGGATAATGTAAGTAGGAGTATTAAATTTGAACTTTTCGCTGAGATAATCTCTTGTAAACGAACTATTGCAAACAATACCCGTAGCGCGAGATAAAGTTAATTCAAATAGTTTTTTGAATACTGGGTTACGTAAGGCACAAAGAATTTCGTCTCCATGTAGATAGATAAAAAAGTTAATCGGTAAGACATAACTTAATAGCAAAATCGAAGGAAAATCGTAACCATGTCCCCACTCTATATAACGATAGCGATAGCGAAAGTATAATTGAATTGCGATCGCAAAAGACCAAAACATATTCAGAATTTGTTTGATTATTGCTCCCAAACCAAACAAACGCGGTATTTTTGGTAAATACCAACGATGCACGCTAAATTCTTGCGCTCTATCAAATTCCTGATAACCTTCAAAAGCTGCTGCCAACATAATCACTCTTTCGGGATTTTGCAAACAGCGATTGTATACGTACTCTTCAATTCCACCTTCTTTGGGTAGAAAGGTACGGGAAACAACTAAAATATCTGGTGAAGAGGTTTCTTCTTTAGTTGAAGAAGTCTCAATTTGTGAAATATTATGCATTGTTAATGGTTATAAATTAAAACATCAAACTTCAAACTTTACATCCTGGATTTTTTATAATTAACTTTGTACTTTTAAATTTTCTTCATTGATAATAGATGCAAATCCAGAACAAGTTTGCTCCCAAAAATAAGAAGTAGCAACTTTTTTACGCCCTGCTTCTCCCATTCTTTTGATTAAATCGGGATTTTCAATTAATTTTGATATAGCTTTGGCTAATGCTGGAGAATTAGCAGTTGGAACTAATAAACCATTTTTACCTTCTTCTATTAATTCCGGCATTGCAGAAACATTAGTCGTAACTATTGGTAATCCGTAGTGCATTGCTTCTAAAAAAACAATGCCAAAGGTTTCCTTAAAAGAAGGCAGAACAAAAATATCGGCGGAAGCATATAACTGTTTAATATTTTCTTGATCTGCACCATCGTGAAACACTACGCATTCACTTAGTTTGAGTGTTTTGACAGCATTGTTTAATTGATTATAGTAAATTGAATTATTCTTACGATTTCCTACTAAATGTAGGCTAAAGTCTTGTCGTTCTATTTGAGAAAAAGCTTCTATCAAATAGAGTATACCCTTCCTGGGAACATAATTTCCCACACATAAGATTTTTTTACTCTCTTGATTCTCTATATTCCTATCTGGAGGTAAAATTTTAAACTTCTCTCTATCTAATCCCGGTGATAAAACATGAACTAATTCGGGATTAATACCCACGGAAGCTATTTCGCTTTTAGAATATTCGCTACTGGTAACTATTAAATCAGCAAAAGATAATCTAAATTTTTCTATATATTTGTTAATTAACCTTCTAAGTACAAAGCGATCGTCACTGTCATAACCATAGAAAAGATGTACTAAAACAATAATTTTTCCTTTTCTAATTACACGTTGAATGATATTTGTCAACAGTAAATATCGACTAAAATAATGATCCTCTACTAAAATTCCCCTATATTTAAACAAAATTACCGCAAATATTAAAGATGCCAAAATATCTCCAATAATTGGTATCTTGCCAAGTCTCAAATAATGTCTTTTTTCATGTAAACTGACATATTCTTGTTCCCAACCGAGATTTTCTAAATATTGTGAAAGTTGATAATTGTAAAGCTCCCCTCCTGTTTGGGGAGGTTTAGCACCAGTTAAAAAGAAAACTTTATCCATATTTACCCAAATAATATCAACTGTAGGGTGTGTAGTTTACACAAATTAGATAGAAAATTAAAAGCCCGATTTTAGCCTCACGGGCACCTGCGGTAATATCAATTCCGGTTGCACCCGAATGGTAAAAATATTATCTCAAAAAACTCTGCGATCCTCGGAGCTACCTCCGCGCCACTTTGCGTTTCAAAAATATATAATTCCGATGCCAACGGATTTGATATAAATCTTAATTTCAAAAATGTAGGGTGTGTGAAGCTTCGACAAATTAGATAGAAAATTAAAAGCCCGATTTTAGCCTCACGGGCACCCATAAGAATTTTTTTAGAAGAAAAAAATTCTTATGGGAACCCTTCACGCACCTCCCACTAAATCTTGATTTAAACAGATACCTTGTCAATTAAACCAGTAAGCTGCATCATACCTTGAGCATAACTTTCCAAACTACAGTGGCTTTCAACCCAATCTCTACCCTTTGTTAAAAGTTCTTTTGTATTTGGATTTTTAGCGACATTAACAATTGTTTGAGCAACTGCTGTTGAATCATCAGGGTTAACAGTCCATTCAGGAGCAAAATTCTGTAGAATTTCGTTAATACCACCCATATTGCTACCCACTACCGGAATACCACAAGCAACCGCTTCTACAACTGTACGTCCAAAAGGTTCCCGTGGTGCTAAGGTAACAACTATATCTGCATACTTGTAATAATCTTCAATTTTAAAAGTCGGTGGTAAAATCGTAAAACAGTCAGCAATTCCAGCTTTTGTAGCGCTTTCAAGTAAATTTTGGCTGTATATTTTTTCAGGAGATTGGTCTTCCCCAATTACTATACCATGATAATTTTCACCCATTGCTTTTAACTGTGCTAATACCGGAATTAATCCCCGTAAATTTTTATCATTGATCGTACCGGGTTTGCTAATTCGTGAAGGAGTAAGCATTATTCGCGCTCCGGAATTAATAATAGATTGCAAATTATCTGGAGGAGTGCTTTTAACACTTTGAGAATTAAACTTTTCTAAGTCAACTGGTTGATAAAGAATTCCTCGAATATCCGGCATTAAACCACGGATATGTGATGCTGTAAATTGTGAATTACAAATAGCACCAGGGGCAAGACTGGCGAAAGTAATTTTTCTCGCTAAATATCCCAAATAATTATAAGACAATGCTAGATCGTGACAAAAATGATAAACCCGACGGCGACTTAGACGAAGAGATGGTGCTGCGAGTGTAAGTATTGGTAAATAACTCCGCCAAACAAGATTATCAAGTAATACAGGATAATGTAGTGGTTGTTTATTCACCCATCGTAAGGCAGATTTAATAAATTGATTAGAATCATCAGCCTCAATCAATTCAATACAAGATTCTTGACCAGCATCTTTAAAATATTTTTCCATAAAAGAGCCTTTATGGATTAAAATGCATAATTGCTCGGAGGCATGACAGCGAGCAAAACCCATAGCCAACATCAACAGACTAACTGTTGTACCACCTAAAGCATGGCAATAAGCCGGAATAACTATCAGTTTTTTTTGGGTATTTTTATCTAGCTTAGATATTTGATTGGGGTTGAGTACAGTAGTCATTCTATTTTAGATTATAGATTTTAATAACGAATTTTGGATTATTCTCAAAACTGAATTTTTGGTGATTTTTTACCTATCAATTGTGGTTTTTGACCTGTCAATTTGAAGCGTAAATAACGACGCAATCCTAAACTCATGTATACTTGACCCTCATTAGGGAATAAAGAACATATACCACGCCGCACAAGCCTTTCTAAAATATCTTTAAAACGATGACCTATAGCTCTACTTTCTTGCAGACTCATCCAAATTATCTGTAACGTTTGGGTTAACGATCCGCAACCAGATTCAAGTATTTTTAAACTACGGTAATCTATATCTCGTCGAATATCAAAACGTTGACTTATACCCACATTGCTTGCAGCATTATTAATACAATTAGCCGTGTCTTCCCGCTGTTTAATTAAATAAGAAATATTATTGCTATTAGCTTGCATATTATTTCCGTGTTTACGATAATACATTAACGGCTGTTGAATATTACCTACTTCCCCATAAAAGGGTACAGTTGCAGTTAAGTAAGTATCCCCAGCACGAGGTTCAGATGGAATCGGTAAGGCTCCCTCTAAAGCCAAACGCCGATATGATAGTGCAGAAGTTACAGCCCAAGCATATCTTCCCCATTTTAAAAGCAGCGGTTTTACATCACCTTGATTGAAAAAAGTGGGATCTCTACCGATAATTCCGCCATCAATATCAACTGTAGTACGTCCGTGAGATATTTGTAGCCAATGAGGATTTTGATTAAATGCTGCAACAACTTTTTCTAGTTTTTCTTGATAATAATAATCATCCGAATCTAGAAAACAAATAATCTCACCACGAGAAGCAGCAAATCCTGCATTAAATGCTGCACCTTGCCCTCCATTTTCCTGAAATATTGCAGTTAGTCTCGCTTGATAACTTTCAATAATCTCTCGTGAATTATCAGTTGAACCGTCATCTACGACTATTAACTCATAATTTCGGTATGTTTGATTCAAAACACTATCAATTGCTTCAGCAATAAAACGACCGTAATTATAATTACCAATGATAACGCTTACTAAGGGATTTGCTGAATTCGTATTATTTTGATTGTCCTTTTGTCGATCGCTTTTCCCATGCCCTTGGGGCTTATCGCTCAGTGTCATTAGCTTTTCCATGTAATTTTAGATAATTGTCAGATACTTAGAAAACTCTACTATCAAATCTTAAATTCTTCTCCCCATCTCCCCATCTCCCCATCTCCCCATCTCCCAATCTCCCCATCTCCCCATCTCCCCATCTCCCGATTTTTCCAAGGA
>JBCBQE010000501.1:0-5349 GCA_039820385.1 Cyanobacteria bacterium J06635_10 | reverse complement strand
AAAGCCCGCCGGATGAGTTACGAGTTATGAAAAATGGGTTATTAGTTATTTGTTACTAGTGAATAATAACTAATGACTAATGACCGGCTGACTAATGACTAGTGACATTTTAATTATTGGTGGCGGCGTTATCGGCTTAGCAACAGCCATTGAACTAAAACTACGCGGTGCAAAAGTCACCGCGATAAGCCGAAATCAAAAAGCAGCAGCAGCCACAGCCGCAGCGGGAATGTTAGCTCCTTCGGCGGAACGAATTGCCAATGCTGCCATGCTCGAATTGTGCAATCGTTCCCTATATTTATATCCAGATTGGACGAGAAAATTAGAAGAAATCACAGGTTTAGATACTGGTTATTGGCCTTGCGGTATTTTAGCCCCAGTTTTTAAAGCAGGGGAAGCAGGGGGAGTACAGAAAGTAATTTCCTCCTCTCCCGCTTACTGGTTAGATAAAGGCGCAATTCATGAATACCAACCGGGATTAGGTGAAGAAGTAATTGGCGGTTGGTGGTATCCTGAAGATGCCCAAGTGGACACATTGGCTCTATTTCAAACACTTTTAAGTGCTGCCCAAAATCTTGGTGTTGAAATCCAAGAAGGTATTACGGTAAAAGGAATTATTCAGCAGCACGGACTTGTAACGGGAATACAAACGAATGCTGGCACTCTTCGCGCTTCTGTATACGTGTTAGCAACGGGTGCTTGGTCTAATGAATTATTACCTTTACCCGTGCGTCCAGTCAAAGGACAAATGTTGAGCGTCAAAGTACCTTCCTCAGTTGAGGAATTACCTTTAAATAGAGTATTGTTTGGAGATAATACCTACATCGTACCCAGACGCGACGGCAGAATCATAATTGGGGCTACCTCTGAAGATATTGGTTTTACTTCTGGAAATACACCAGGGGGAATACAAAGTTTGTTGCAACAAGCTATGCGCTTATATCCCCAATTACAAAATTATCCCATTGAAGAATTTTGGTGGGGATTTCGTCCAATTACTCCCGATGAATTACCCATTCTCGGTAATAGCTGGTGCAACAACTTAATTTTTGCCACCGGTCATCATCGTAATGGTATTCTGCTAACACCCATAACAGCACAATTAATTGCCGATTTGATTTTTTCTGAGAAATCTTCTCAAAAATTGTCAGAAAAATCCGATTCGTTGCTGACTCATTTCCATTATTCACGCTTCTACAACTCTTCTTCCAAATCTACCACCATGAGTCGTACTTCTAGCAATTTATTCAACGGTAATATCTCTTCAGAAACAAACGGGATAACTGTATTACCGATTGAAGATTCCAAATTAATCATAGCTGGTAAAGAATTTACCTCGCGCTTAATGACAGGTACGGGAAAATATAGAAATATTCCCGAAATGCAGCAAAGTGTAGCAGCGAGTGAATGTGAAATTGTCACAGTTGCGGTACGTAGAGTACAAACCAACGCCCCCGGACATGAAGGCTTAGCAGAAGCATTAGACTGGAACAAAATTTGGATGTTACCCAACACCGCAGGATGTAAAACCGCAGAAGAAGCAATTCGCGTTGCCCGTTTGGGAAGAGAAATGGCTAAAATTCTCGGCCAAGAAGACAATAACTTTGTCAAATTAGAAGTAATTCCCGACGCAAAATATTTGCTGCCAGATCCCATCGGCACCCTGGAAGCAGCAGAACAGCTAGTAAAAGAAGGTTTTGCCGTATTACCCTACATCAACGCCGATCCCATGCTAGCGAAGCGCTTAGAAGAAGTAGGGTGTGCAACAGTAATGCCCTTAGCAGCCCCCATAGGTTCCGGACAAGGATTGCAAACCACCGCCAACATTAAAATTATTATCGAAAACGCCAATGTACCGGTAGTAGTAGACGCTGGAATCGGTGCCCCATCCGAAGCAGCCCAAGCAATGGAAATGGGCGCAGATGCTTTATTAATTAACAGTGCGATCGCCCTCGCCAAAAACCCACCCGCAATGGCACGCGCTATGAACATGGCAGCAGTTGCCGGACGTTTGGCATATTTAGCCGGCAGAATGCCCATGAAAGACTACGCCAGCGCTTCCTCTCCATTGACGGGGACGGTTAATTAGGGAGCAGGGGGAGCAGGGGGAGATGGGGAGATGGGGGAGAAATTTAAACTACTAACTATTCACCACTCACCACTCACTACTAACTCCTAACTCCTAACTCCTAACTCCTAACTCCTAACTCCTAAATTCTTACGAACTATATCTTTAGGAAGAGAGTAGTTATACTGTTTATGTAAAATAATATGAACAGAAGATAAAGGATTTAGATTATGCCCTATACCACAGAAGAAGGCGGTCGTTTAAATAATTTCGCTAAAGAACCAAGGGTTTACAGCGCAGAAGCTCCTGATAAAAAGCAACAAGTTACCTATATTGTTTTAGGAGTCGCTGCTGCAGCATTGGTTGGCGGCTTATTTTTCATTGCCTTCTCGGTGTCAAATGTTAGTTAATAAGAGTTTCTAACAAAAATTTATTTCTTTTTGGTATAACAGGTTCCAATTTATTTAGGAGCCTGATTTTTTATTTGTTAGAATGCCATAGGCTAAAAAGTATAAAATAAAACTTTTTCTCTCAGTAAAAGCTGAAAGACCGGATTTTTCCTGAGCAATGGGCTAATTACTTGAAAATCCTAGTCATGGTCACAACTAAGGTTGGTGCTTGTATATGTCCCTAAAGGGAAGGTAAACTGGATGCTGATAATGAGCCGCTATGAGCTTAAAGGATACTGTAGACTCGGATAATAACTCTTGGAACCGGCAAGTATATCAACGCTTGAAACTTGCTTTAGCCTTGGGTTTGCGAAGACAAATTTTCATAGCGATATGTGATGATTTAAACCTGAGAAATCAGGTGGCGGCTCGTTTGCATTCAACTTTGGCATACCCGGTAGGACAAGTTTTATATCAGCCTTCAAGTGCTGCATCAGAAGCTAGTACGCCAGCTTATCCGCGATTAGTCACTTTACGGTTGAATTTAAACGATCCAAATCCCATCGCGCAAATAAATCAATGGTTAACTAATTATCCACCCCCAGTTGTTGGTGGTTCCCAAGATGTGCCGGGAAAGGCTTTGCCAATTCCGTCATTTCAAATGGTGGGTACGGAACAGTTAACTAGACAACCCGTGGCCATACAACGTTTGTTTTTACATTACCTGCGTTTAACAGAACAGCACCTGTCAAGTAAAAAAGATAGCAGATTTTTAGAATCAAGCTTGTTACTATGGGTTCCGCGGCCGTGGTTACGTGCAATTCAACAGTCTGCACCGCAGTTTTGGCGTTGTCGAACGGGTATATTCTTATTCGCTGGGGAACCAACTCCAACAAGCCAAAATAGAAGTACGCCACGACGTTTTGGAGTGAGGAGAAGTTTAGATCTAGACTCTGTGGAAGAACCACTTATAAACGAAGAATTGACAACGCCTCCTAGTAATCTGGAGTTTGGGGAAGAGTTGGATTTTCCACCACCGCAAACGCCAGCTGATTCTTTGGAGCCTCCGCAGGAATCCTTGGTTCCAAAGCAAGAAAATCCCCTATCGCAATTGGAAATATTTACTCCTGGAACTCAGCAGGAGGAAAATAGCGAACTTAGCAGCAGAAATAGTTCGAGCGATATTCCATCATCATCAGATTTACCTCATATTAGCAAGGAGTTAACTGAGCTAATATTGGCAACTATCAGTAGTACAATCGCTGATAACCAAGAGCAAAACTTGCAAGTACAGCAAATTTTGCAAGAAATTGAAGATTTACACTCACAAAATGCCCCGGAAGTTGATATTGGGGCTGCTTATTATCGCTTAGGAAATATATATCGCCTCTCCATCGAACAAGGAGAATCGACTTTAGAAAACTTAATGGTAGCCATTCTGGCATATCAAGAATCAATTTCTTATGATGATTCTTCCTCAGTAGTGCCTGATGTATTAAATGATTTAGGTACACTTTATTGGATGCTGTACCGCACGCCACCCAATTCTCAGGAAGCTCCAGCTTATGTAGAACAAGGGATTGAATTTTATGAGTTAGCGTTGAAGTTGATTTCACCAGAAACCCATCCGGAGACTTATGCTAGAGTGCAGAATAATTTGGGAACGGCTTATGGTGATTTAGCTCGTTTTGATAATCAAGAACAGAATTGGCAAAAGGCAGTAACGGCATATACTCAAGCGCTACGTTTTCGTACTGCCAAAATGGAACCATTAAAGTATGCAGCTTGCCAAAATAATTTAGGTACTGCTTATTGGCATTTAGCGCAATACAATCAACCTGTAGCAAATTTAAAGCAAGCTGTGGAAGCTTATAATCATGCCATTGTTTACTATAATTCCGAGCAAGAATCCCTGAAATACGGCATGATTCAAAACAATATTGGTACGGCTTACTGGAATCTTGCACAATACGAACAACCAACAGAAAATTTGCAATTAGCTATTAATGCTTACAAAGAAGCATTAATATATCGCACTCCAGCCAATGTTCCCACTGCTTGTGCTGCAACACAAAATAATCTCGGTACAGCTTATTGGCATTTAGCAAATCAACCCGATACAAACAAAGAAGCTAAACTAAAGTTTTTGAAAATGTGTATTGAAGCTTACGATGAAGCCTTAGCATTAGCTCATTCATTAAAAGGTGTATCTCTAAGTTTCGATTTGTTTGCGACTCATAATAATTTGGGTTTAGCAAACTATCAGATAGGAACGGATAAATTGTTTACAGAAGACAAAACAATTCGTTCTCAATATTTAGAAAAAGCATTAGATAATCATTTACAAGCTTTGAGTGGAATGAACGAAGAATCAGAAGCTCATCAAAGCACTATTACTTATATAGTTAAAACAATTCGCGGCTTCCATTCGGAATTAGGAATTCAAGGACAAAATGTAGCTTTATCAAAAGTTCCTGGGCAGTTATTACCGGAGATTTTACCGAAGTTGTAAGTCAAAGGTTAGTTAGTAGGCGTAATTAAATATAAGATACAACCTCACCCTCAATCCCTCTCCTTATTAAGGAGAGGGAAGTTGTAGTTAGTAGTAGGTTGGGTTAGACGCACCGCAAGATTTGATGGTTAATCGATTAATTTATATTACGTCGTAACCCAACATCAGGTTAGTAGTAGGTTGGGTTAGACGCACCGCAAGATTTGATTATGAAACAATTAATATATAGCGTTTTTCAGTTGAGTGCAATACATAAAAAACCCCACTCCCTTCCCTCTCCCCTCCCGAGGGGAGAGGCTTTTAGTAATTGGAAAAATCACAGTTTTGTATTCTATTCAAGGGAAAATAGCTATATATTGCGTCGTAACCCAACATCAGTG
>JBCBQE010000500.1:0-5351 GCA_039820385.1 Cyanobacteria bacterium J06635_10 | reverse complement strand
TTGTTTTCTGATTGGTCAAGCCATTCAATAATATCGTTAACATATATTTCTTGATTCATCTTAATCACCCAAACAATCCTATTTAATAAATAATTTTTTGAATATCTTTTGCAGAAAATACAGAAATTTTATTACTCATCATATCTATGATGATTTCTTTTTTTGCAATTAGATGGCGAAATAAATAGAGGCTAGTTCCTGTTTCAATATTCATTTCAGTATCTAAAGCTGTTGTTATTTTATTTATAGCTATATTGTCATTTAATTTACTATTAAGCTGTAATTTTAAAATCATTGCGATCTCCTTCATCTGTTCAACATCCATTCCTGATGTAGGTTCTAATTTATAAGCAGAATGAATCCATTCAATGTTATCCGCTAAAATTCTCGGTATTTCTTTTTCTGTTACAATTCCCCAGTTAATACCTTTCGCTTTCCAGTATTGTTTTTCTATTTCTAATTTTTCTGCAACTCTTTTCTTTTCTAAATCCTTGGTGGTCTTAACTGTTCTAGCAATTTTTAGGGACTTTCCTTTCCGATTAATTGAAAGCATAAAATCACTAGTCAAAACATAGGGAGTACCGTTTTGTGCTTCTGCTGGATATTTAATACCCATATCCGTAGCAATATTCATCGCTAGGTCAAGGTCTAATAAAGGGAACTGTTCTCTAATATCAACAACAATATCCGACCATTCAAACAAATAAAATAGCCGCTTCTCATGGTCTGACAAGAAATGATGCACTCGATTAGTTTTCCAGCCAGAAGTCCTTGTAGACCTACCCCTTGAAGGAACATTCTGAATTGTTATCCAAGGTTTATAAGATTCCCCACTACCTTCACCTCGCTTCTCTTTGCGGTAGCGCTCAAGCTTGGCTTGTGTCCACTCTCTTCTACCTTTAGCCATAAAAAATCTCCCGAAGGCGATCGCAATATCTACCCCCAAGAGATATTTTCTAACTTTTTTGTCTACTTTCCAACTTTTTTATTCAATTTCCAACTTTTTTGTTTACTTTCCAACTTTTTTGTTCGCCGACAACAATCCGCTTCCCAGTAATTATACTTACTCGACAGTAACAGATTTAGCCAAGTTCCTCGGCTGATCCACATCCAAACCGCGACGAGCAGCGATGTGATAAGCCAATAACTGTAAAGGAATCACAGTCAAAATCGGCGAAAGAAACTCATCAACCAATGAAACTGGAACTAAATCGTTGAATACTTCTGCTGCTTCTTTATCGTCAGCAGGTGCAACTCCAATTAATCTAGAATCCCGGGCTTTGGCTTCCTGGGCGTTGGAAATCACCTTTTCATGTACGTTACCTGGCATGGCGATCGCTACTACTGGTACTTTCTCATCTAAAAGGGCAATGGGGCCATGTTTCATTTCGCCAGCGGGATATCCTTCGGCGTGAATGTAGCTGATTTCTTTTAATTTTAAAGCGCCTTCTAAAGCGATGGGGAAGTTAATTCCTCTTCCTAAAAAGATAAAATCTCTGGTTTCTGTGAATTCGTGGGCTATTTGTTCGGTAAATTGTTCCTGTTTTTTGAGATTTTCTTCAATCTCGTGAGGAATCAACCGCAATCCGGCAATCACCTCGTTGATTCTTTCTCCAGAAACGGTTTTACAACGATAAGCTAAATCTAAAGCCAACGCATAAAACGCCATCAACTGAGCAACAAAGGTTTTCGTCGCCGCGACACCGATTTCAATTCCAGCAAGAGTATTAATAATATGGGGAACCATTAATCCCAAACTACTTTCGGGACGATTGGTTATACCCAAAAGTCGCGCTTGATACTTACTATCTTTCGCTTCCCGACGTTCTTTCTCCATTGATAAAGCTGCCAAAGTATCGGCAGTTTCACCAGATTGAGTTACGCCAATTATCAAAGTATTGGGGGTTAAAGGCGTTGGTGAATAGCGAAATTCAGAAGCATAATGCACCTGAGTGGGAATTCCCGCAAATTGTTCTAATAAGTATTTTCCGACTAATGCCGCGTGCCAACTAGTACCGCAAGCAACTATTTGTATTTGTTCTAAATCGTTATAAAGTTCATCTGGTAAACCCAGATTAACCGGGGAATTTGTATAATCGAGAGTATCCTGATGGCTGAAATAAGCATCCAAACAAGCTCTTACCACTCCTGGCTGCTCGTAGATTTCCTTGAGCATAAAGTGCTTGAATCCCTGCTTTTCTACCATTACAGGATTCATATTGAGTATTCGGGGTTGTTTCTTCAACCTTTCCCCAGTAAAGTTATAAACTTCCACACCCAAAGGCGTTAAACGTGCCATTTCTCCATTATCAAGATTGAGCACCGCACGGGTATGAGAAATAATCGCAGGGGTATCCGAAGCGCAGAAAAATTCACCTTGCCCAAAACCAATTACCAAAGGTGCTTGCTGACGCACCAAGATAATTTCATCGGGGAAATCAGCACTAATAACAGCAACAGCAAAAGCACCAGTCAATTGATTAACTGCTTTTCGTACAGCTTCATAAAACATTAAATCCGGATAAGTTTCCCCCTTAGCAACTTCTTCCTTGAGAAACTGAGCAATTAAATGAGGAATAACTTCTGTATCGGTATCCGAACGAAACTCATGACCTTGAGCCTTTAAATCTTCCCGTAACTCGCGGTAATTTTCAACAATACCATTCATAACTACCGCCACCCGCATAGCAGTATCCATATGGGGGTGAGCATTGTATTCTTCGGGCTTACCATGGGTAGCCCATCTGGTATGTCCAATACCAACACGCGCCGGATTTTCTAACTGTTCTAACTTAGAACGTAAATTATGTAACTTACCCTTTGCTCGAACTTGGCTAATTTCACCTTCGGATATCGTGGCGATTCCAGCGGAATCGTAGCCCCGATACTCCAACTTCTCCAACCCCCCTAGTAAAACGTCTGTAGCCGCTTGCGTGCCAATATAACCGACGATTCCGCACATAGTTCACACCACTCCATTTTCAGAATGACTCAACTGGTTATAGTAGTTAACACATACTTAACTGTTTCGCCAAGGAGAAAACGAGTACATTAAGACTTCTATTACGGAGGGAAGGGGAGATGGGGGAGAGGGGGAGATGGGGTAGAGGAGCCACTGCTCGTCTAGGGTTTCCCGACTTGCAGCAAGTGGCGTGGGGGAGGTAGGGAGCCGAGGAGTTGGGGAAGATGGGGTTCGGAGCCACTGCACTGGCTACACGACGGTTCTCTGACTTGTAGCAAGTGGTGTAGGGAGACGAGGAAATAACTCTAAACTCCAAACTCCTAACTCCTAACTCCTAACTCCTAACTCCTAACTCTTAACCTTTACCCGTATTAATAGGCTAAGCCCATACTGCGGGTAGTTTCAGCGCCCAAGTAAACTCGGATGCTCAAAAAGTCAGTAGGGCAAGCTGTTTCGCAGCGCTTGCAGCCAACACAGTCTTCTGTGCGGGGAGAAGCGGCGATTTGTGCGGCTTTACAGCCATCCCAAGGTACCATTTGTAATACGTCAGTAGGACAAGCCCGAACGCACTGAGTACAACCAATGCAGGTATCGTAAATTTTAACGCTATGAGACATTTAAAAAAGCTCCTTCCCGAGTGTTCTTCTCTGAAAAAGAATAATAATCAAGGCTAGTTTACCCCAGTGCCTTAGCCGTTGTATTCAAAAGGCTACATAACTTCAAAGAACGTAATAACTTAACAGTGAACAGTTAACAGTGAGCAGTGAGCAGTGAATTATCTACCCTCTACCCCCTCTCCCCATCTCCCCCTCTCCCCCTACCCGTCGGGAACATCTTCGATGAACGGGTTGCGCCACTTGCTACGTACTGCGCCGTGCCGCTTTTCTTGGCTTACCATCTCCCCCTCTCCCCCTGCCAATTGCAAACTATCCTATAAATAGGTATTGTTAATTATCTACTTGTAGCTAAGATGGCAGCGAAATCGCAAAATTTGACAAACAATTAAGCAGATACACGACTAAATAACTCATAATTAAGTAGATTTGCCATTCCTAAAACGCCTTATGAGAGAACTGGAGCGGTACTATAGAGTATTGGAATTGGAGCCTGGAGCGTCTCTAGAAGAAATAAACCAGGCTTATAGGGATTTGGCTTTTATTTGGCACCCAGATAGAATTCCTCAAGAAAAAGAACGTTTACAAGAAAAGGCACGTAAAAAATTGCAGGAAATTAATGAAGCTCGCGAAAAGTTACGCTCCATTAAGACGAAACATAAGTCTAAGCCTGTTACCAACGCGTCTTATCAACCGAAAAAGACTGCTGCATCTGCTGCATATACTAGTAAATCTAATTCCTATGCCCCTTACCAACAAAAATGGACTCCTAAATCTACACCTACACCCAATAAAACTGATCGAGCAACTTCTAGAAAAGATGATTTGAGCGGACGAGATTTTAGCCGCGCTAACCTCAAGGGAAGGGATTTATCCGGTAGAAATCTCAGCTACGCCAAATTAAACGGCGCTAACCTCAGCGATGCTTTTATGCATAAAGTCGTTCTACGAGGTGCTGATTTGTCCGATGCTAATTTATTTAGAGCTAATTTACTTTTAGCCGATTTGAAAGAAGCTAATCTCCAAGGTGCTGACTTAATTGGTGCTGATTTAAGCGGTGCCGATCTCAGAGGTGCCGATCTCAGGGGTGCTAGAATTCGTTCTGGCGATCGCCTACTTGTTAAACTCATTGGAGCTAATTTATCTGGAGCAATTATGCCCGATGGCTCGATTCATAAATAAATTATTAAGAAATATTTGAGTCAAATATCTCACCTATAATCCCCCGCAGCCTCCCTACCTAAACTAATTCCAGAACTTATTCGTTGATTCTACACTCAACTCAGTTTATTTTGTGACTCTAAATACTTAAGAAGAGTTTTGTGAAAATGGTAAATAAATAGACATTGTTTCTACGGTATTTTATGATTTATCGTTAATGCTAAAAATTTGATCTTTGAGGGTTTGACTCCAATTAAAAATTAAACATATACAATTTTTATTGATTTTGTATCTACGATATTCACAAGAAAACTTCTATGACCATCGATTAAAAGAGATTTTTTGTAAATACTGCGATCGGAGACTACAGATATTTTGACTACCAGGGTATTAAGATAAATACGGAAACAACAGGGAGCCAATACTTGTAAACAAAATCACTCATTTTCTGTATTATATTTTATTAACATTCTTTTATCAAATAAAAAAAATACACAATATATACATTCCTGTCATTATAAATTAACAATAATAATTGCCAGTAACTAGTATCAAAATGGAGAGTTTGATCCTGGCTCAGAATGAACGCTGGCGGTATGCTTAACACATGCAAG
>JBCBQE010000499.1:0-5358 GCA_039820385.1 Cyanobacteria bacterium J06635_10 | reverse complement strand
TAGAGAAAAGGTTGCAACAATTATCTCAGCAACAATCGGTGATGGAAGACTTCAAGCGAGACGTACAAGTTGCCGAAGCTGTATTTTCATCTACTATTGCCAAATTAGACTTAGCAAGAACTAGTGTTTCTGCTTCTTATCCGCAAATTCAAATTCTTGCCAGACCTAGTTTACCAAAAGAGGCTGCAGGACCAAGAAAAAATTTAGTTCTCCTAGGTGCAACATTAGGCTCCTTGCTCTTTAGTAGCGGAATTATTGGGTTGTGGAAACAACGTAAATCGCAACAACAAAAACAAGAAAGTCAACTTCCAGAATATTTAGAGTACCCAACATATATCGAAGATTATTACTAAAGCATGAAACCCCGAAACTTTGAAGAAAGTTTAACTTGGTACGTCATAATTAGCACTTATGGCATTTACGTACTGGGAATGTTATTTACTGTCTACTGCTTATTAGCATGGGTATTAGGTGGGTATTTAGTTTATAAAATTTGGCTGCAAACAGAAAATACCCCAGCATCAGAAAAAATTCGCATTCCGTGGATAATTTGGTTGTGGGGCATTTGTTCGCTAATTACTTTAGTTGCAACTTATGCCGGTATCGCTGACTTTAAGTTGGGAACAACGGCTCTCCTCAGAGCTATTATAGGTTGGTTGACGAGTTCGGCAGTAATACCATTATTTCTGTTAGGTGGCTGTTTAAATATCAGAGCAAAATTGATTTATAGAGCGGTATGTATATTATGTTTGCAAAGTTTAATCGCAATTCCGATTGCTTATGCAGGCTATTATATGAATCTACCGGATGTTATTTATAGTTCTCCTATTGAAAGATTGATTCAAAACGGTCCAATTTTTCATCAAGTAGGATTTTATTTTACAGATTATGGTGCCGATAACGTCCGTTTATTTTTATTTACTCCTTGGTGTCCGGCTTTAGGTCTTGTAAGTAGCTTATACTTTTTCATGGTACTCCAAGAATCAAATAAAAAATGGCGGTACATCGGTATAGTTGGAGCAATTGCGATGAATATTGTATCTCTTTCCCGGGCTGCCCTTGTGACTCTACCAGTAGTATTGCTTCTGATTTGGGGTTTGAAAAACTTTGCTCGCCCTGGGGTACAAATTGCTGGTGGAATTGTTAGCTTCATCGCTGGAATTTTCAGTATGTCACTCACGAATGCTGCTACAGATTTTATTGATACATTCTATAGTTCGAGAGCAGATTCTTCAAGAGTGCGTGCAGCTTTGCAAAGAATAGGAATTGATGGTTGGAAAGAAGCTCCTATTTGGGGGCATGGAGCGCAAAAACCAGGGCCGCCAGTATTAGCCAATCTGCCTATTGGTTCTCACCATACCTGGGTAGGATTGCTTTATACAAAGGGTTTAGTCGGCTTTGTCGCTTTATTATTGCCGATGTTATTTAGTTTTATGGATTTGTTAATTAAGGCACGTGACAGCAAAATTGCGGAAACAGCTTTGAGTATTTTATTAGTACTTATTTCATTTTCTTTTGGCGAACAAATAGATGTTTTAGCATACATTTGTTGGCCAAGTTTAATAATTATGGGGATTGCTTTTAAAGAAAAGATGGAAAACCCGATAAAATTTACATTATGAAATTATCTTTCATATCTATTGATAGATAATTAAATAGATTTCAGTGAGTTTTTTAATGTTGTAAATAATTGCGATATTTATAAGTGATTTTCGCTATTATACCTCACCCCTATGAATCCCCTCTCCCATGCTTTGGATAGGGGACAAATATGTTTATCCGTACAGTGCGATCGTTTTTTATCCTCCAAGAAAAATTACAGAAATATCTACAAATTGATGATAATCGCCAAAATTAAACAGCAGCTATCAAATCAGTTCATCCGCAATATTGGATGGCTTGGAGGTGCTGAATTATTAAATCGTGTATTTCGCTTGGGAGCAACAGTAGTGCTAGCCCGGGCTCTAAGCCCCCAAGATTACGGATTAGCAGCAATTGTTTTAACTGTTAGTGAATTTACAACTGTTTTTACCCTCAGAGCCGGGATTGGAGGCAAAATTGTTCAAGCCGATGAAGAAGATGTAGAAGTTTTTTGCAATACAGCTTACTGGTTGAATTGGATTCTATGTATCTTTCTATTTGTGGCTCAATGTCTTGCCTCTTTTCCTATCGCTTGGTTGTACAAAGATGAAAAACTAATTTTGCCACTTTGCGTATACGCTTTAGTCTATTTAATGATGCCGTTTTTTGCGGTTCATAATGCATTAATAGATAGAGCAAATAGACTGAAAATAACAGCAATAAGTACGGCAATTCAGTCAATGCTGAACAACATTCTCATTCCGATTTTTGCATTGTCGGGTATGGGTATGTGGGCTTTAGTATTACCAGGACTTTTTACAATGCCGGTTTGGATAGTAGTTACTCATATTAACGAACCTTGGCGACCAAAAATGTCTTTCACTCTTGAAAGATGGAGAGAAATAGTAAGTTTTGGTAAAGATGTCCTCGGTTATGAGTTATTAGAAAAACTCCGAGCAAATCTAGATTACTTACTATTAGGAATATTATTCAGCGTCGAAGATTTGGGAGTATACTTCTTTGCTTTCAATGCAGGATTAGGCATCAGTTTAAATGTGATCAATATAATGGTTTGGCCGCTGTATCCCCACCTTTGTGCTGCCAGAAGTAACTTCAATGAATTTAGGCATAAATATTTTCACAGCCTCAAAACTATCAGCTTAGTGATAGTTCCTTTAGTTATTCTTCAGTCAAGTTTAGCTCCATTTTACGTACCGATTGTGTTTGGCGAAAAATGGAGAATGGCAGTGCCAATATTAGTACTTATTTGCCTTTCTGCTATACCGCGCCCCTTTGAAAAAGCTGCGGCTTTACTGCTGCAATCTTTAGATAAAGCTTGGATTAATGTACGCTGGAGTCTAATATTTACCGGAATTTTTATTGCTTCCATATTCATTGGTACACAGTGGGGAATTTTGGGAGTAGCAGTATCCGTATTAATTTCTCATGCTGTGGCAATGCCCATTTTTACAGTATGGGCAACAAGACTTGTATTTGCCAGAAAATCAACTTTACTACTTAATAAAAAATCATGAGTCCCACATTTACAGTAGTTATGCCAGCTTACAATGCTGCTGCATATCTCTCACAAACTATTGAATCAGTTTTAAGTCAAACTTTTACCGACTTTGAATTAATAATAATTGATGATGGCTCGAAAGATAATACTGCTGCAATCGCTTATAATTACCAGGAAAAAGACAAGAGAGTCAAAGTTTTACCTCAATCAAATCAAGGAGTTTCAGCGACTCGGAATAAAGGAATAGATCGTTCTAATTCTAAATACATTGCCTTTATAGACGCTGACGATAAATGGTTACCCGATAACTTAAGCTGCCATCTCCAGCATTTAGAAGAAAATCCCGACTTAGGTGTCAGCTATGGAAAAGTTGAATTTTTACATCCCGACGGAAAGCATACCGGAAAAATTGCTCGGGGGCGTTTAAAGGCACTGCAACCCCAGCATTTTTTATATAATAATCCGACTATGACAGTATCCAATCTTGTAGTACGTCAGCAAGTATTTCAAGAAATTGGCTGTTTTGATTGCAGTATGAACTATTCAGAAGATTTGGATTTTCTGTTTCGGGTTGCCTGTAGCCATTGGAGAATTGAAGGTATAGATCGAGTTTTATTAGGCTATCGAACAACCCAAGGAGGGCTTTCTTCACAGCTTTACAAAATGGAAGAAGGTTGGGAAACTTTGATCGCTAAAGCGAGAGTACGCGCACCCGAATTGGTTGAACAACATTACTCGAAAGCTAGAAGTAACCATCTACGTTACCTTGCACGCAGAGCCTTTCGCTTGCGACTTGCTTCTCAAGTAGGAGTAGACTTTTTAAATCGGGCATTAAATTCCGATTGGCAATTAGTACTAAGAGAGCCTCGGAGTACTTTGCTTACCATCCTGGCTGTCTATGGCAGCCATCTATTACGGTATATGAATCTCAGTCGAATTGCCCAATCACATTAAAGATTGATTAAAGCTTTCATGGTTTTGATAAATTTTCGATAAACTACTTGATTTGATGCGGTATGGTTTTTAACATGAGGGTTGCATGGAGAAATAAACCAATATGACCGTATGCTATTTGATTCAAACCTATAAGAATCCAGAACAGATATACAGACTTGTTAGATTAATTAAAAGTACCTCTCCTAATTCTTTTATTATCCTAAGTCATAACTTTAATGGTTGTAGCCTCAATACCAGCTTGTTCAAAAAACTAAAGAATGTGGAGATTATCCCTAATAATAGAGTCATGATGGGAAGCTTCGCTATCATTCAAGGTTTTTTTGATGCCATTAGCTGGTTATTAGATAATAAAATTAAATTTGATTGGTTGATAAATCTTACCGGTCAAGATTATCCGACACAGCCTCTTTCTAAAATTGAAAAATTTTTAGAAAATACAAAATACGATGCTTTTATAGAGTATTTTGATGTTTTATCAAAGCAAAGTCCCTGGAGTAAAAAAGTTGTTGATACAAGATATTTGTATCAATATAAACATTTTCATGGATATTTATCTCCTTCCCAGCGGTTGATTTTAAAACCGATTAAACACGCAATCAATAATTCTCAACCTTTAATTCGATTAGATTTATCTTATGGAATAACCGTTGGAATTAAAAGCTTCTACAATTTGTTCAACAAAAATTTCCTTTGCTATGGAGGTTCTTATTTTGCCACAATTTCTAGCCAATGCGCGGAATATTTACATTACTTTACTAAAGAGCATTCCCGCGTCTTAGATTACTACAAAAAGACCTTTATTCCAGAAGAGTCTTTAATACAGACAATTCTAGTCAATAGTAACAAATTTAACTTGTGTAACAGTAATTATCGGTATACGGATTTTACCAATAGCCAACACGGGCACCCACGGATATTGACTAGTAAAGATTATTCGATTCTAACTAAAGATGATATTCATTTTGCGAGGAAGTTTGATATGAATGTGGATAGTGCAATCTTAGATAAATTAGATCGAAGAATATTTACAGATGAAAAAATAGATATACCTCCTGTTGAATTAGCAACTGAGCAGAATCATTATATGGAAACAGTCAATTCATAAAATATTATTCTGCTTGTCACGATTGATTTAACCCCAAATCAAGGGCTCCCATGATAATTTTTTTTAGGAGAAAAAAATTCTCATGGGTACCCGTCAAGAGAGTATAAATAAATATTCGTGTTATTGCGAGTGGAGTGTTTACCAATAAATAAACACTTGACTCGCAATAATATTTTGTATTTACGGACAGTATAGT
>JBCBQE010000498.1:0-5367 GCA_039820385.1 Cyanobacteria bacterium J06635_10 | reverse complement strand
CCAAAAAAAAATGGAAGCGCAAGTTGAGAAATTTAAAACTCAAATTGATGAACTGAAAGTTAAAGCTTCCCTTGCAAAGGCAGATGCCAAAGATGCATATCAAGAACAAATTAACACTTTAAATTCTAAATCCAGTGAGATTAGTTCTAAGTTAGAAGAACTAAAAGCTAATACTGGAAATGCTTGGGAAGATATGAAAACTGGAATAGAAAAAGCTTGGGGGGAACTACAAGATTATTTTAACAAGGCTTCCACTAATTTTAATTAAAGTGTGATTAAATCATAAATATTCACACCCCATTAAATTCAATTATCGTCATTAAATTAGGAGAACACATGAATTTTACTCGTTTAATCTCATTCATCAATCGTTCTTTGCGTGTTGTAATTACAGGCTTATTGTGCGTTACTTTGCTATTCTCTAACGCATTACCCGCTGCTGCTATCGGTGCTAATCAGAGTGCACCTACAGAAGGAACCGATCAATTAAAAGGAATCGAGAAAGAAACTCGGAAGGTTGGTAATCCTAACTCTGAACCTCGCTCTATGCAAGAAGTTCAAGCCAAAGCTCAGAAAGGCTTAAATTCAGTTCAAGGAGATGCTGACAAGGATAAAATGTATCGTCCAAGCAACTCCGGGGATGCAACTACTGTAAAAGAAGAAGTAAAAAATTTCTTGGGCAACATTACAGGTAATTAATAATCAGCTTTTTACCATTCTTTAGCAGGAAATATTTGAACTAAGTTTCCATATTTGAAGATAATGGTCAAAGTGTAGCGTCACACTTTGACCATATTTTGGTTTGTGTTTATTTCATTCGTAACGAGGAGTTAATACTTTTGACTTCCCCCTCGTGGGATTGCTCCTAACTTGATTACACAGCATTACTGATTGAAATTAGTTGCAATACCTAAAATAGCAGTAAAATCTCTGTTATCTTCAAATAATCCCAGGTTAACGCTACCAACTGCGGTGAGACGTTTGTTGATACGATAGTCAGCACCAGTAGTTAAAACACCACCAAACTGTCTTCCATCTGTAGTCATACCAGCACCCCCACCGACAAATGGACGCAATCCACTAGATGTTTGACCAAAATCGTAGGTTACAGGCACGTATATTGTCGCATGACGTTCGCCTTCTTCAAACAATTTACTTGTTGCTGTTGGACGTACTGAAAAACGATTGTTAATTGAAAGTTTGCTTTCAAAAGCAGCACCACGATTGGAAGCACCTACACCAAAGTAGTTGAGGGGTTTTTCGGGAGTTTTTTCTTGAGCGAAAGCGGTCATAGGTGCGGTAACTGCAACTGTACAAGCGAAACCAATGGAAATTAAAGAAGCAATTGTGAATTTCATGATTATTAACCTTGAAAAATAGTTTTTGTTGTTGGTATATCAGTCATATCTGCATTAGAAGCAATTATTTACAATTACTTCTGCATGAGATAGGGTTGTATTTACATTGGAAAAGAATTTTTCGTACTATAATTACCTTCGTCTGACGATGCTACTGTTGACGATTGCAACTATGTATTAACTCAGATTACATTCAAGCAGTTTCATCCGTTTTTATCCTACTTTGTGCAAGTAATATCAAAACTTCATCGCTTGATAATTACCTACTGTCTTCGGAACATTTATCACTACTTCTTATGTATTTATTGCTATGGGTTTGGTTAAAATTTCTTAGCCGTTGACATCCTTGGGGAGCTTTTGCTCATAGGAAATCTTGGTTAAGGCTATCGCCAAACTTACTGCGGATAATGTATCGTTTTAGCTACCGAACAGCAGAAGGAACTTCTGCTTACTCACTTGTATCCACTTCTTTGACCGCCTTTTAACGGATTAATGTAAGTTCTCAGGCATTTCTTCCTGATGTATATAGATATATCCTATGGGAAATTTTAGGTGTTATCAGTTTATGTCACTATTGTAACTGGCATATAAAAGGAATTGAGGTTTATCTAAAGGGGGAAGGCTGAAAAAGCCGTAACACTAGCTTTGTCCAAGCATTTTGTTAAGAAACCCGGCTTTCAGAAAAAACCGGGTTTCTTAATGATTACCAACAATTACGGAGATTCTTACCTAAACAGAAACTTTTGCTTTTGACCAAATTCCATTTTCATCTTCATCAAACTGCTCGTAAATTTTATCCCAAGCAGCTTGTTCGGCTTTCATCGCATCGTCCGTCTCGTCAAAGGATTTATTATAGGCAGAGATAAAAACCCTTTGAGCTTCTTCACTGAGGTGAGAGCGGACTTCAGGAGATAAATCTTCGGTTCCGTTGCAGCGTCCGGGACAAGGACGTGGTAAAGTCATATCGCTGATATGAATCTCTTCTCCACCTGCGCTTTCTAATAACAGTTGAATTTCTCCAGACTTGTCAGCAGGAACTTCAGCCATAACAATAAATTCACCTGCTTGTAAACGAGTTTGGTAAATCGCTGCTCTCTCTTCTGGCATTCCCAAAGTAGTTAGAAAAGAAGCTAAACCTGCACCCGCACTTCCTGCAATGGCACCACTAGCAGCCCCTAATAATGCTGCACCGATAGGTCCAGCTGCAACTACCGAACCAACAAAAGGAATGAAAAGAACACCGACACCACTCAACAAACCCAAGAAAGAACCGAATAAAGAACCAAAGATGGCTCCGTTTCTGAGTCCTCCTAAAATTACATCTTTCTTGGTAATAAAACCAGCAATGCGAGTTTCAGATTTAAAATTATTTCCCATTACGGAAATATGATCGCGAGAGACTCCCCTGTCTAACAATCGTTTAATAACAGAATTGAGTTGCTCTTCAAGCTTGAATACGGCAGAAATAGTACGCTCTGCAGTATAGGTTGACATAATGATTCCCCCTTAATATTAAAAGTTTGTCAATAAAAATGGAATTTACGCAGCTATTTATAAGCTAAATATTAAGGATTATACGCCAACTGCTGTTTTAGTTGTTTGAGGCATTTTACCATCAGGTTCTACTGTTTCTCCTTCAATGAAAGAGCGTAACATCCACGCCATTTTTTCGTGTCCTTCCATTAATCCAGTGAGGAAATCGGCATTTCCTTCGTCATGGAATTGTTCGCTACACTGGTCGATATGTTCGCGGAGATTACGGATAATTTGCTCGTGATCGTCTACTAAACGCTCTACCATTTGGCTTGCATTAGGAAGATTTCCTGGTTGCTCTTTTAAGGAAGTTATTTTCAAAAATCCTTCCATTGTTCCGACTGGAAAAGCTCCTAACATTCTGATGCGTTCGGCAATTGAATCAATACTTTCAGTGAGAATTTCGTAATGTTCTTCCCATAATTTATGTAAATCACGGAACTGTGGACCAACTACATCCCAGTGGTATTTCTTAGTTTTTACTACTAAAATATAGGCATCAGCTAAATCTCTATTAAGTAGATTTACTACGCCTTGACGTTGTTCGTCGGTTAAGCCAATATTAATCTTACGCATAATTTATTTAATTCAACTCTTACACTTACTATTTAATAACTTCTTACTTTCTTTTTAATCTCTCTTTGGTTTATAAATTATTGTTGAATTTATAATATTTTCATCGAAAAAATCTATCTTTAGTTAATTGTCAAAACATTTCAATATTGCTAATTCATAATTCAATTAGTATCGCGATTTTAGGTTATTCCAAGTCCGGTTGATTACTTACTATATAACCCGATTGAAAAGATCGCGCCTGTTGCCTTTATAACGAGTGAATACTTATTACTTACCCCTTACAGAACGATCGGTTTACCCGACATGATATTATTTAATAGGAATACAAATTAATAAAAGCATAAATACCCGGTACAAAGTACTGGGTATCTACTAAAAGCAATATTTTATTCTATTTTCCAATCTTGCTTATCGGCGAAAGGTTGGATATATTACTATTTACTTAAATGATTCCGACTCCCTTACCACGATTATCTTGTTCCATTGTCAACTTACCATCTTCATCTGTCTCGTTGACTTCTGATAATTCTTGCGCTCTTTGTTTTGCTTCTGCTGATTTTTTCTCTTCGATATCGCCTGGTTCCTCGATGTACATTTGAGGCTCTACAGCAAAATTGTTGACTAAACCTTCGTTGTCCACAGTATAACCAGCAGCAGTATCTATATCTCCCTCTTCTTCTGGTTTCTGCTTGTAATTTTCACTTTCACGTTCTATTCTCGCAGCAGTTTCAGCCGGAATTAGATTTCTATCGTAACCATCTTTTTTTATCTGTTGGCTACTCATATATCCTCCTTATTTTATGTTATTTACTATTGTCTGTTAAAGCTCAAAAGTTTACTTCCACCTACAGAATAGATATATTTACCAAAAGTCTATCTATAGAATTAAGTAATTAGTTGAAGATTTAATCCTACAGTTCGACTTTGCTATCGGGTGCGATTTCAACCCCTGGTAGACTTACCTTTTGTTGCATAGCGATTAAATCATTAAAGCTATGAATATCTATCCCAATGCGTTTACAATCTTGTTTCAATTGTTGTTCAAATGCTTCCAAGTCTTGGTTATAACCGCATCTATGTGCAGCTAATTCAATACCAGCATTACTATTCGCTTTTGCACAATCGATTAGTTCTGCGCCAGTAAGTGGTGTTGATGATGCCATAAATAATCCTAACTTTCTGTTACCAATATTTTATTTGTTGCGGTCAAAAATTATTCTTAAACACCAGGAGTTTCTGTTTTGTCAATGTCAGGGATAATATCGGGACGTTCTTTATCTTCCCAACCTACAGGACGTTTTGAATTATACCAAGCAATAGAACCAACTCCTACAGCAGCAATAAATCCTATTACAATTAAACCTAATAAACTAAAAGAATAAGCTGTGCCACCATCAGGATTTAAAGTGATATCTGTTAGTAAATAAACTGGGATATCCATAATTTAATTATTACCTCCGAAAAAACAAATATTTTTTTGAATCACTATACATAATCTATCGTTTTTATACTTTTAATTCTTCTATCGCAGGAATATAATTTTCCAGAATTTTCTGCGACTATATGAATAATTTTTGAGTAGACTTACTGTACTAAAGATAGATACCGCAGTATGATTCTAAATCTCCAAGCTATGAAATAGTAAGTTCTTGAGACTTTTTTGTCTCGATATCTTTCTTAAGAAAGGTGAAAGTATCTTTACCTCATGCAATATTAAAATTCGTTAGTAATTAAAGCCACAACACATCACTTGTAGTAAAAGTGTTGCGATTTGAGCAAACAATAAAATTTTCAACTATATAACTATTTACTCTATAAACGGAGGTTTTTTATGTCAGAACTAAATGGTGTAATGATGCAGTACTTCCACTGGTATAGTCTTCCTGATGGCAACCTATGG
>JBCBQE010000497.1:0-5369 GCA_039820385.1 Cyanobacteria bacterium J06635_10 | reverse complement strand
CCATTTTTTAAGGTTCCCGGAACGTGACTGGTTGAGAGAGGTTTTCCCATATTTTCATAGTTTTCCGGAACGCGGGAAATTGCTCAACGCACAACAAGCCTTCATGAAACCAAACGCCAGCGTTTGCGCCAACGAGAGGTAGGTTCTAAATCAGAAGTTTGTTGTTCAATTTCACGCCGTTTGAGAATTAAAGAGGGAGAATCAATTAGTTTGGGATCTCTGTAAGGAACAGCAGCACGAGTTTGCAAGTGCTCTCTTTCACATGGGGAGAGAGGTGGAAATTGTGTTTCCTTAATTGTGTAGTCGATGGAGTTAAATCCGGCAACGGTGCCGGGGGTTTTTCTACCAAACGGAGGAGTCGAAGCAATGCTTAATCCGGCGCTCAGAAGTGCGGTTCGTACAGCAGCAGCGCAAGAATAAGTGGCTAGTAAACCATCTTGTCGCAAACACTCAGAAACTAGTTTAATAAATTCAATAGTCCATAAGTGGGGACACTGAGGTGGTGAAAAAGGGTCAAGAAAAATTGCGTCAGCTTTGAAACCCGATTTATACACTTGCTTGATTTTATCTCTAGCATTACCAATTATCAGGGTTGCTTTCAGACGTTCTGTTTGTACTTGACCATCGATTGCTAAGATCTTCAAAATTTCTATTAAGTCCGTATTCCAATTCTCGAATACATTACAGCGGATTGCAGCTTGGGGCACCATTGGATTTAATTCAAGACCAATTATTTCTATATAACAGTTAGGATTGACGGACCAAATATTTTCAATCGCGGCTGCCGTATTGTATCCTAATCCATAACACACATCTAGCAATCTCAACGCCGATTTAGTTGCTCTTTCTATTGGTAGAGTGGGAACAACATACTTAAAATAACTCTCTTGCTTCGCTCCATAATGACTGTGAAAATATTCATTGAATTCTTGAGAAAAGAAAGTAAACGATCCATCTGCTGTCTTATGAGGTGTAAAATCTTTCTTAGTCATTTGTAAATTTTGAATTGTAATTTTCAGTCAATTTAAGATATGCCCACCTATGAATGCGAGTGGCGATAGATAATTATGAAAGACACACATTTTATTGTTTCTAGTCAGTGGCTTTTTGAACATCGGAATGACCCCGATATAGCCGTATTTGATTGTCGTTTTTCTCTGGCTAATCCACAGTTAGGAAAACAGCAGTATCAAACAAGTCACATCCCAAATTCATATTACTTAGACTTAAATGAAGATCTTTCATCAAGAGTGCAAAAGCATGGAGGAAGACATCCCTTACCTAATATTGAAGAATTTGCCGATAAATTATCAGCGATGGGAGTAAATTATGGGGAAACCAAAGTTGTTGCTTATGATGATTCGCGGCTAGCTTTTGCATCTCGTTTGTGGTGGTTGTTGCGCTATTTAGGACACGAAAAAGTCGCTGTTTTGGATGGAGGTTTTAATGGATGGCTGGCATCTGAATATCCCGTTACAGATGTGATTCCTCCTCAGCGTAATGGTAAATTTATACCCCAGCTACAAACACAGATGATAGTTGATAGGGAAGCTGTGAAAAATCGCAAAGATTTACCTCAAACAGTTTTAATAGATTCAAGAGACAATGACCGTTACCAAGGTATTATAGAACCAATTGATAAAATAGCTGGTCATATACCCGGTGCGGTAAATTATCCTTGGAAAGAAGTAACTGATACAAGCGGTTATTTAATCAAGCAACAACAGCAAAGCGATCGTTGGTCGCAATTAGAAAATAATCAAGAAATTATGGTTTATTGTGGTTCTGGTGTTACCGCTTGCGTTAATTTACTTTCTTTAGAATTAGCTGGTATTCATACAGGTAAACTTTATCCCGGTAGTTGGAGTGATTGGATTAGTTATATGTAATTGCCATGGTTCGAGAAGTAGAGGAGCCACTGCTCGTCGCCAGGTTTCCCGAGTGTCACGTTCCGGGAACCTTAAATGCAGGGGCAGGCTATTCCCTTTGGGAAGGCTTCGCGAACATAAACCAATTAACTCGTGAATATCCGGCATCTTATCTGCTATGTCCTTTGGATACGCTGCGCTCTCGGAAACGCTGCGCGAACAAAAAAAGCCTGCCCCTGCCCCTGCCTTTTATAGAAATTGTAGTCACGCAAGTGAAGTGGTTCTGCATTGGGTAGATAATTTTTACTAACCACTAAGCACTAACCACTAACCACCAATTCCTTTAAAACTGTACCAAATCCCAACTATAATTAATACTGAAAAACCAGCCGTCAAAATCAATATTACGGTCTGTGGAACCACCCAAGGTAAAGCCAGTTTGTAAATTGATACTACTGAGTTCAGATATACCGTATTTTAAGTTACCGGATAGTCGATGATACTGGTCTTCTCTACTTCGTTCTAAAAAATTTGATAAGTTAAATTGATAATCAATACCTACCCGCAATGACTTTTGTAAATAATAGTTTAAAGATAGCCATATATAGTTAATCATTCGATTGCGTTGTTCGGGTGGGTTTGTCAGACTCAAGCGAAATTCATAGAAGCTATCTAAGTTCAATTTTGGCGCTAAAGGATCTCTTCTTCCAACAGAGACACGGAAAGAGTTTTCGTTTAAAAATTTGTCTCCAGATGAAAAATTGAAGCGATCGCTATCGCTATCTTGTGCATAAAATAATTGTTGATTATTCCATCCGATTTCGCCGTACATTCGGTTTGTCAACTGCTGGTAAACACCTAAGTTAAATCTTAATTGGTTGTAGCTAAATTGTGATTGGTCACTGTATCGAATTATGTTGCCATCAATAGATCCGTTTACGTAAGTTTTCGGTGCGATTTTGAAAGGTGCTGCGGCAAGTGTAAGTCCTGTAAAAATTAAACCATCATCAATTGCGTTAGTTCTAGAAGAAAATATATTACTAGTATGAAAGTAGCCTACACGACCTAATAAATAGCCTACAGGTTTAAATTTCCTTACAGGCTTTTCTATTGGTGGCGGTTGTTTTAGATCTGGTGGTGCTGGCATAGGTAGTTCCTGCACTATAATTGTGCCTAGTTCACTGTTTAAAGACTGTTGTTGTTTTTGTTTATTCTCTTCGATTAGCTCCAATAACCTTTCTAATCTTTTAGAACTTTCATCTTCAAGTGAATCTAATTTTTGATCGATCTCTGATGGAGTTGGTGCAGGGAAATCTGTAGGTTGGCTTTCTAAAGGTGGGGGATTTTTTTCGATATTTTCTGAAGCTGGTGTTGGCGGTGGATTTTGTTCCACATTCTCTGGAGGAGGTGGCGGTGGATTTTGTTCCACATTCTCTGGAGGAGGTGGCGGTGGGGATGGCTCTTGATTTTGCGCTATCTGTATTGGCTTTGGAGGTAGTTTCCTATTTCTTAGTGAAAAATCCAAACATGCCAAACCTGTAATATTTTGATCTGTAGCGTACTCATCTTGCCTGCTTTGATAAATAATCTCCAATGGCAGTTGTTTTGAAACAATCCCATTCGATAAGGGTTGTGAAACCATACATTTATCTTTTCGCAAAATTGCCATACTACCAAACTGAAGGGCTAATGCTTGCCCTTCTTGAAATTTATTGGTATGAATTGTTTCGGGTTGCAATTTTAACGATGTAATTTTTTTTTCGCTCCTCTTATCGCCTGCTTTGTCGCGATTTTGGTTTGAAGAGGATCGATTGGAGTAATTTGATTTTAAGCGCGAATCTGTCAGATATGATATCTTTGATACAAATTCTTCTTGTTTAGTCTGCCTGGTTGGATTGGTAGCTTTTACCACTTCCATGCTAGTACCACACCAGATTGTGCTGCCGGAAGTGAACATTACATACAACCACAAATTTTTCCAGTGTTTTGATTTCATGTTAAAACTCGCTTTGCCTTGATTAGACTCAATGCAGGAGGCTTCTATTTGTTCTATCTAAAATCCCAAATTCCTCCTAACTTTAGTATCTATACGTAATTCAAATAACCACATAAGTAAAAAAAATAATCTTATTCAATTAAAATAAGATTATCTTTTGTTTTGCAAAATAAATTTAAAGTTACTAATATATAGTATATTCGCTGATTTTGTATCTTGAATGTTCAACATAATTTAAGCATATTTACTTAAAATCACGTGCGATATGCCGCTTTGCTCACGCTCCGCGTATCGCAGTTTATAACATCGAACTTTTTAGTCTCCTGCCCGTCTTTGCTGATGTGGTAATCGTAAAATTATATAAAGCACAAAACTTTTATGTTCCGCAAGTTAATACCTTTGGTAGTTGTCAGTTTATGGGGAGTCGTGGTTATCACACCACAACAGGCGAGCGCGTCAACACCTTTGACTCGGGCTGTAGTTAAAAACCTACGTAACTGGGTACAACTGATGCCTCAAAATCGACCAAAGCGTAGGGCGCGAAGAAGGGATACTATGACTCCTGGAGACGGATTGTCTACAGGCAGAGCTTCTTTAGCGGACTTAAGTTTTAATGACGGTTCTTTAGCGCGGATTGGTGAACGAGCAGTATTTAAATTCGTGCCTAGAACTCGAACATTTAGACTGTCAAATGGAACCGTATTACTGCTAATACCACCAGGGCAGGGAAAAACAAGAGTAAGAACTCGGAGTGCTGCGGCAACGATTCGTGGTTCGGCATTATTTGTACGCTATGACAACCAAACAGATACCACAGTTGTAGGTTCGCTGACTAATAGCGGTATAGAAGTTTTTAATAGAGATGAATCCCGTTCTCAAGTACTCAAAGCGGGACAATTAATAGTTGTAGTTAAAGGAAGAATTCAAGGATTATATAATTTTGACCTGAGAACTTTTTACGATACGAGCGATTTGGTACGGGGACTTGATTTGACTGGTGCTAGCAACAGAGCGGATGGCGATCCTGCAATGGCTAGCGTTCAAGCAGAAACCTCCGAAGCTTTGGCAAAACAAGTGCCGATTGTTGGCGATAACATAATTAAAAACCCTTCTTTTATAGAATTGAGTCCTGTTTCCTCAGATATACCTGACCAAGAAGTTGCTACAGATACTTTACCTGTTGATTCTTTTATAGATCCGGGACAAGTTATTTCAAATACTTCAAAGAAAAATGAAGATAAATCATTCCCGTCGAACGTCAATTCTCCAACGCCTCAAACTCCAACAGTAGAACCCCAAACTCCTGGAAAACCCCCAACAGTAGAACCTCAAACTCCAGCAGTAGAACCCCCAACATTAAAACCTCTAACTCCAAAAGTAGAACCCCAAACTCCCGGAAAACCCCCAACAGTAGAACCTCAAACTCCCGGAAAACCCCCAACAGTAGAACCTCAAACTCCAGCAGTAGAACCCCCAACATTAAAACCTCTAACTCCAAAAGTAGA
>JBCBQE010000496.1:0-5376 GCA_039820385.1 Cyanobacteria bacterium J06635_10 | reverse complement strand
TAAAGTTGTCATTTATAATTTATTTTACAGCCTCGGAGCGTAGAGGAAAACGCAAAGGAACGCGAACCAATTATAATTTTACTTAAATCATTCTCATAGATACTCAGCATCCCGAGGCTGTAAAAAACAGAAAAATCAACATAACTTCGGTTTTTCCCAAACTACTGAATAACGCCAAAATAAATGCTTTCTAAGCTTTGCTTTTCTTAAGGAGCTTTGATAAATTTTTCTTGCTTGCGACAGTGTAAGATACTTGTCTGTACGAAGATGCTCTCTCATTGCTTCTGCTGCTTCCGGTGACATTTTAATATCCCTATTCTTCGTAGTTTGAAAAAACCAATTCAAAGGAACAGCAATAAAATCACTCAACTTATCTCCCAAGTTTTCATGTTCTAACAAATCTAAAATTATCAATTTAGCACCGGGTTTTAAAGCAGCTTTCAGATTCGGAAGTAATTGTTCTACTGGTAAATGATGAACTGTAGCGATAGAAACAATTGCATCAAATTCCTCTGTTGGAATATCCCATTGCAAAACATCAGCAACTTGAAAATCAATATTTGTGTACTGTTTTGAACGTTGCTTAGCAACTTCAATCATATTTGGAGATAAGTCGCGAGCAATAACCTTGTTAGCACGTTTCGCGAGAAGACGTGAAAATTCACCTGTTCCACAACCAATATCAAGAACAGTTTTACATTGAGATGGCAACTGTTTGAGTAGGAAACGGTGATAGTGACTGTTGTGGTTCCATCCCTCTTGTTCGTTCAAAGCAATGCAATCAAAATCATTCCGAATTTTTTGAGTTAAACTTTCATTCATATTGCTTCACAATTTAAACGCACTACTTTATAAACTTATACAAAAAATCCTCCCCTCCTCCCCCACTTTCCCCAACAATATTCAAAGTAACCATAAACAAGTGCATCTATGTCCTACAGAATGTCCCGCAAAGCTTACGCTGAAACTTTTGGCCCCACTGTCGGCGACAAAATCCGTCTCGCTGACACCGAATTATTCATCGAAGTTGAACAAGACTTCACTACCTACGGTGACGAAGTAAAATTTGGTGGCGGTAAAGTCATTCGCGATGGTATGGGACAATCCCCCATTTCCAACGCCAACGGTGCGGTAGATACGGTAATAACTAATGCTTTAATTCTCGATTGGTGGGGTATTGTTAAAGCCGATATTGGCATTAAAGACGGTAAAATATTCAAAATTGGTAAAGCCGGAAATCCTTATATTCAAGATAATATAGACATTATTATTGGTCCAGGAACTGAAGCGATCGCCGGTGAAGGTATGATACTGACAGCCGGCGGTATAGACAGCCACATTCACTTTATCTGTCCGCAACAAATTGAAGTGGCGATCGCTTCTGGAATTACCACTATGTTAGGTGGTGGTACTGGTCCAGCTACTGGTACAAATGCTACTACTTGTACGCCAGGACCTTGGAATATTCACCGAATGCTGCAAGCTGCTGATGCTTTCCCTATAAATCTGGGTTTTATGGGTAAAGGTAACTCCAGTCAACCCCAGGGACTCGTTGAACAAGTGGAAGCTGGAGCTATGGGGTTGAAGTTACACGAAGATTGGGGAACCACTCCCGCCGCTATAGATACTTGTTTAACTGTTGCCGATGAATATGATGTACAAGTAGCGATTCATACCGATACTCTGAATGAAGCAGGATTTGTTGAGAATACGATCGCTGCTTTTAAAAACCGGGTAATTCATACTTACCATACAGAAGGAGCAGGAGGAGGCCATGCACCAGATATTATTAAAGTATGTGGGGAAGCCAATGTACTTCCATCATCGACTAATCCGACTCGTCCTTATACGGTAAATACTTTAGATGAACACCTTGATATGTTAATGGTGTGTCATCATCTCGACCCTAATATAGCTGAAGATGTGGCTTTTGCAGAATCCCGCATTCGTCGAGAAACTATCGCCGCTGAGGATATTTTGCACGATTTGGGTGCTTTTAGTATGATTGCTTCCGATTCTCAAGCCATGGGAAGAGTAGGAGAAGTAATAATTCGTTCCTGGCAGACGGCACATAAGATGAAAGTACAGCGAGGACAATTATCCCCTCCTTACCAAGGGGGGGAAATAGGGGGGGTTAATAATGACAATTTTCGAGCCAAACGATATATAGCTAAATACACGATAAATCCAGCAATTACTCACGGAATTTCTCAGTATGTGGGTTCTATAGAAGAAGGGAAAATAGCAGATTTATGTTTGTGGAAACCGGCTTTTTTTGGAGTCAAACCCGAAATAGTTATCAAAGGTGGATTTATCGCTTATTCGCAAATGGGTGATGCTAATGCGAGTATTCCTACACCGCAACCGGTGCATATGCAGCCGATGTTTGGTAGTTTTGCTAATGCACGTCATGCTACGTCGTTTACCTTTGTTTCTCAAGCAGCTATGGAAAGGGACATTCCTAATCAATTGGGGTTGAGAAAAAAGGCTCAAGCAGTTTCTGCTGTGCGGGAATTGAGTAAGCAAGATATGAAGCTAAATGATGCTTTACCGAATATAGAAGTTGATTCTGAGACTTATGAGGTGCGAGCAGATGGCGAATTATTAACTTGCGAGCCTGCAACAGTTGTACCAATGGCGCAACGGTATTTTTTGTTTTAAATATGAGAATTTTTAGAAATTATTAGTAGGTAAGTCAAATGAATGATACAAAAAGCGTTGAAGGATTATCGAAACCAGAAGGAAAACTCGAAAAAGCACGAGCAAATGTAATTAAAATTGTTCAAACCAGATTTAAACAAGTGCCGGAGCAAGTTATAAAAGATATCAATACTATAGATGATGAATTGGTTTTAGAAAAGCTATTTACTAATTCGATTATCGTCGCCGATTTTGAAGACTTTCAGAAAGTTTTGGGAGGTGTTGTATCTAGGAAATAATTTAAAGCATTTATATTCATTAACTCATCGGTAACAGTAAAGTATCTTCAATTTCATGTCTAACTTGACGGCTGATATAGGAATCGCTATTCAAACAGTCTACTAGTAGTTTATTCGCATCGAAATATTGTCTTAGTAATTGTTTTTGGGTTTTGGTAAATTGCCAGTCATATCCAATGTTACGATGTTTAAGCATAATGTTGTGTAGATTTGTAAGCCAAGCTTGCCAATCTTCCTTACACCAATGATTAAAATGAGAAGGTAACTGATTCTTAACCAGCAGTAATTCATTTTGCAAATGAATATCTAGTTCAAGTTCAAAAACAAGTACAAAAGAGTTTAGAGCATACATAAAAGCAAGATCGTTGTCGAAGACAAGAGCTAAAGCAATATCGATACCAATGTCATTCGGAAGTGTAAAGACTAAAGCAAAATTACTAAACAATGAAGGCAAACCACGAATAGCTACGATATCATTGGGAGATACATAGCTATCAGCGATGTCACTTCTTAACTTAGGATCGATTATATAAGCAAGGATGGATCTGTTAGGATGAATTAGCTCTTGAATACAGCTATTGTTAATAGAAGCAAAGTAGGAGTAAAATGCACGAACAGCAGCATACTTATAAGGTGTTTCGACAGAACGAGATTTTTCTTCAGCCCACGAAAGTAATTGCTGCAATTTCTCATCTTCAGAAACCAACCCATCAATCTTCCGCTTCATCAATAAAAGCAATTCATCCGCATTCCGCAACATCCCAGCAGTCAGCAAAAATACCTCACGCCATCGCTTTTCTATAATCTTCTCTATCAATCTTTGTAAAGAATCATTATTTTGCGTCTCAACAATCTCCCTTGCTGTAAAATACTCCTGAAACGTTAAATGTGAAAACGAATAAATCCCCTTTGCTCGCTCTACTAAGAAACCATGTTGAGATTCAATTGACTTTAAAACAGCTTCACTATCAATCTCTAATTCTTCTGCTTTTGTGCGAGCATTGGGTAAATTGTAAATATAATCAGCAATATAAGCTTCTACAACCTTTTGCTTGAAGAAATAATCTTTATTCTCAAAAGTGATTAAAGCAATTTGACTCAATAAATCTACCTTACGCTGCAAAGATAGGTTTTTATAGACATCATCTCGTTGTATATTTCGTTTCGCATCCCATTTTTTTAATAACACGTCTAATCCTTCTTTGTAAAGTTCTGAACGATTAGCCGGAAAGTCAAATGATTCACCAAAGACTAAACACAGCAGTGTCAGCAATAAAGGATTCGTTGCTAATTCAAAAATTGATTTATTTTTTTCTAGCTTTTCAAGAAATTTCTGTGCTTTTACTAAATCATTTTTCGCACGAAACCAGTTTTGAGCAAAAATGGCAATTTGTTTCTCATCAAAATCTGCCACTTCTACTTCAGTAAAGCTTTCAAAGGTATATTCTTTAGCTGCAATACGACAGGTAATTACGAATTGATTATTATCGAATTTATCCGATAAATCTCGAATTTGTCGTATAACTCGCTTTGTATCTCCTTCTCTAACTTCATCTAAGCCATCAAGTAAGATTAATGCTCTACCTTGTGAGATGATGTTTTGTATTGCTGTTAATTGATTTATGGAGATGTTGGTTATTTGAGAAATGTATGTCAATAAATCTGGTTTTTCATCTGCTTCTGCAAAATCCTTGAGGCTGATAAATATTGGTAGAGAATCAGCGAGTAAATTCCCTCCAATACACTGCATTGCCAGATATTTCAAAAACGTAGTCTTTCCCGCACCCGGTTTACCCCAAACCATCAACTGTTTGTAACGCTTTACCGCTTCGATTCCCGATACTGATTTCTCTATTACGGGGTTAAGTGCTAATCGTTCAAATTCTGAGCTAGATTCGAGCAATTGAGATATTTCTAATCGCTTCCGTGCGTTGATTTTCTCTAAAATATTGACTTGTGTATAAATTCCCCTTTCCCCAGTTAACTCAATGGGTTGTTCCATATCTAACACCCGCATAAAGCCGCAGCGTTTTTTGATGCCGGGTTTTAGCTGTTTGTGGATTTCTTGAACTAAATCATCTATTTCGCAGCTTTTATTTTTCCCTACTGGAATTTCTTCATCAATAACTGCAATATCTTGCCACTTCTCATTTAACTTCTTGCATATTCTGACAAAATAATCGCGAGAAACGGGTTTACCGTTAAAAAACTTACTGACTGGTTGACGAGTAATTCCTAATGCATCAGCTAACAACTGCTGAGTTAAACCCATATCAGTTAAAACTGTTTCTGCCGTTTTTATCCCTGATTTTGAAGCTTTTAGCGATCGCTTAACCATAACCAGATGACAATTCTTTTACCATATCTCACGATAATTACAAAAATCAAGGGCTCCCTAGATAATTTTTTTCTCCTAAAAAAATTATCTAGGGTACCC
>JBCBQE010000495.1:0-5377 GCA_039820385.1 Cyanobacteria bacterium J06635_10 | reverse complement strand
CCCAAATTCCTGCCCACACGAGTCGTTGTGATGTCCACACCTACAATTTCCGCAAAAAAATGGGGCAGGGGCACCCCAAGAAATTTCTTGGGGTGCCCCTGCCCATTTTTTAAAATTCCATCTCGGGGCAGTAACTAATAAGTTGGTTCTTGGTCAAAAAAAAGTTGACAAGAAATCGAACGAAATTACAGCAATACCAGAATTGATAAAAGTGTTAGATATTGCTGGTTGCATTGTCACAATTGATGCAATTGGATGCCAAAAACAAATAGTAAATCTTATCTCTCAAAAAGATGCGAATTATATAATTGCATTAAAAAAGAATCAAAAAAACTTGTATGAAAATGTAGAATTACTATTTAAAGAAGCGATATCAAAACGTTATGAAGGCTTTAGTTCAAGTTATTACAGTATTCGTGAGCTAGGTCATGGACGCGAAGAAATACGTAATTATTTAATGCTTTCTGATATCTCTAATCGAATTGATCCAGATAATAAATGGAACAAATTAAAAAGTATAGGTATGGTTGAATCAGTTAGAACCGAGAATGGTAAAACAACTGTTGAAACCCGTTATTATATTAGTAGTTTAAATTTAGATGCTAAAAAATTTGGCGAATCTGTTCGCAGCCATTGAGGTATTGAAAACTCGTTGCATTGGATATTATATCTAGCGTTAAATGAAGATGATTGTAGAATTAGAAAAGAAAATTCTCCACAAAATTTTGCTGTCCTTGGTCATATTGCAGTTAATTTGTTATGTCAAGAAAAAAACAAAAAGCTTGGAATTAAAAATAAACAATTTTTAGCTGCTATGGATGATAGCTATCTAGCTCAGATTTTAAATTTAAGTATTTGAGTCTAACAATAAAAATCACCTATACTTTATATTTACTGGATATTTCTTTCTACTGATATTTGCTACGTGAAGTTCTAAAAAGAGATTTTTTTTTTACTTTAGTGACTGATAAAGATTGTATTATCAGATCCAAACCATTTTTTGGCGTTACGCACAACCGCGCTGGTGCGACTATGCCGCACCTAGCTTAATTTTAGATGCGTTTGCCCTGCACCCCAAGAAAGTTTTTTTGAAGAAAAAACTTACAGGGTGCCCTGCCCCATTTTTTAAGGTTCTATCTCGTACCATAGACCAGATTTGAAACAATTTATTATTGATTTGATATGTTCTGGAGATGGAGATATACCAATTTTTTTCAAAACTGTATCTGGTAATGAAGCCGATTCAGCCAGTTTTGGAAAAATATTAGTTGATTTTAAAAAACAAATAGAAATTGATAGCTTGATGGTAGCAGATAGTGCTTTATATACTGCCGCAAATTTAAAATTATTATCTGATATTAAATTCTCGCGTACCATTATCACTAGCTGAAGCTAAAAAATTGGTTTCAAGTATAAACGATTCTGAATTAATCAAAAGTCAAATAAATGGTTACTCATATGTTGTGAATATTGTAGTTATGCCTCGATTAAGCAAAGATGGTTAATAGTTGAAAGTGAAGCTAGAAAGAAGTCTGACTTACGACAATTAGAAAAAAGAATTCACAAATCAGAAATTAGCGCTACTTCGCAATTGAAAAAATTACAAATAGAACAGTTTAATTGTTATGAAGATGCGATAAAAGCAGCATTGAAGTTATCTAAAAAATTCAAATATCATCATTTGGATAATATTAATTTTAATGAAAAGATATTATCTCGTAAAACTGAAAATCAAACACATTTTTTCCAAATAGAAGCAACATTATCAAAAAACGAAGATGCCATTAGTAATAGTATTCAAAGCGCTGGACGTTTTATTCTTGCCACAAATGTTTTGGATGAAAACATACTTAGTAATTCAGAAATCATTTCTGAATATAAAGCTCAACAGTCTTGTGAAAGAGGATTTGGTTTTCTTAAAGACCCTCTTTTTTTCGCAGACAGTGTCTTTCTTAAAACTCCAAAAAGAATAGAAGCTCTGGCAATGATAATGGCGTTATGTTTATTGGTTATACTCTTGCACAGCGACAAAACAGTATCGGTCGTCTCCGATGGCTCCATAACTACTACTTTAAAAGCGTTTCCATAAGGCAATCGTCCAGTAGGCTCCTTGCCTTTATTCACTGATTTTAAGCAACCCCAACCACCGCTCACGCGTTGATATTTTCCGCTAATCCAAGAACGTCCTTCAAATTTACCTCTGATATTACGTCCTGAATTTTCTAAATCATCAAGTTCAATGTGCGGACAATCTTCCCCTTCACAAGGTACAGAAAAACCTGCGACATCCGAACCAGATACCGTGCGTTGACGGGTACCCATGAGAATTTTTTTAGGAGAAAAAATTCTCATGGGAGCCCTTGACAGCGCTTTTCAGCACGACCCCAGATAAAATCAATTCTGGCAACTTTATTACCTACTTCTGTTAAAGGAAGGAAGAAAGAAGCTAAAGGTACAGCGTTTAATCGGGGAACCTCTTTAATTAATGTATTTTCACAACCATTGAAACTGGATAGCTGTACTGCATCAAGGTTAGGAATATCAGAAATTTTGTATGTCGATAAGTCAATTTGGTTAAGTTTTAGCCTTCCCTGTGACGTAAACGAACTTATCACTATAGTGATAGGCATTTATGAATGAATCGGCTAAAGCTATTACTTATTACCAAAATTGTCAAAATGTTGGTAAGTATGTATAAATAGTTAAAAATAGAGGGTTTTTCTGCTAATTAGTTAATTCGGGTAATTTTCAATAATGATGGGTGATTGAAAATACTTTTAGATTTTGCTCATTTATCGTAAAGAGCTAGACATTTATTTGTCCTTACAGACATAGTATGTGAAGTGACTAAGCATTACATGAATATTCAAATAGGTAAATGTAACAGTAAGATGATACGGGAGCAGCACAGTCATTACTACTCAATCTAGGCTAGCTAATTAATAGTAAATGTTTACACCCTTTACTCTCAATCGTTCGCTGCAAACAGAAAAATTTGAGTTGACAAATAATCTAAAAACATCGCTACAATCTTTGCCTTATGAGTTCAACACATTCTCAAAAAGTACTCAAAATCCTTAACGACAAGTTACTTGAAGCTTATAAAAAATATTATGGTGACTTAAAAGTGGGAGATATGTCTCCCGAAGATTTTATTAAAACTTATGGAACTATAGAAGATAGAGTTAATGGCAGCTTAAACAAAGGAGTTATAGCCCCTGAAGAATCCACCTCAACTTTCTCAACAAACTCCGGTAAGGTGGATTTCAGTTCTTCGGAATCCAACGACTCCCAAAATGTAGCTTGAGATGCAATTGCAATCTTCCTCTTAGCATTCTCAAAGGCATCCCTATCAACAATTTTAGTGGGAGTTGATAGGGCATTTATTGTTGCTTCTATTTTGGCGATCGCCTCAATTATATTTGGGTTAGAGCTGCGAAGTCCTCTCAAAACGGACAATTCGTTAGTTAAGTTTTCGATTTCTTGGATATTTGCAACTTGTGTCGTTGTTGATTGATTTTCTAAATGCTCTATTAAGGTTGGTGCATTTTCGCATAAAGCTGAGATTGTAGACGCAATTATTTCCCTTAATCGGGTACATTTTGAATTTTCACAATGATATAATCCCGGTTTACTGTAATTTACGCAGCGCATATATTCCGTTTTAGTTTTATGTCGGGAAAAGTTGCGATACATACTCCCTCCACAATGAACGCATTTAATTAAACCCGCAAGTGGATAGTTACCACGGTTAGATTTTGCAGAACTACGATATTTCCTATTTGCAGATAACTTACGTTCGATAGCATCTAATGTTGCTGGAGAAATTAAAGCTTCATGGGTATTAAAATTTATGATTGGTTCCCGATTGATGCCTTTTTTCTTTTTGACAAAATAAGCCGTATGTCCTTGCAGAGCGAAATTTCTACACCAGTCTCGCAAGCCCGATACAGTAAAAACGGTTTCATATTCCGTGTAAATATAATTGCAGACATCTTTAAGCGATCGCATTGACAAAATCAAATCAATAATAATCTTACCTAGCTCAAAGTAAGTCTTACCTGATTTTTCATGAATACTCTTATTTGGAGTTAAGCGATGATTTTCATCTTTCGCATATCCAAATGGAGGAACGCAAAATTTTAGCTGCTGTCGAAAATACTCGTTTCCTTGTTTTACCCGTTGAGACAACAATCTCGATTCAAATTCAGCCAATCCAGACATTTGATTGATACTAAACCAACCAAACGGACTGTTTGGATCGACTGGAGCATCTAATACCCGTAAATTGACATTATGCTTAACAAAAACCTCTATGGCTTTATGGATAGTAATAACACTCCTACCCAAACGGTCTACGCGAGTTATGATAATTTCATCAACTTGGTTCTGGTCAACCAATTTAAGCAACTGGTTAAACTGCTTTCTAGAATCGCTACGTCCAGATTCAATATCTATCAATACTTTCGTGGCACCTGCTGCTTGTAGTCTAGCTATTTGCTGATTTAACGCATCAAACTCTTCTGCTTGTTCTTGCGTGCTAACACGAGCGTAACCGTAAACTCTCATCGCAACTGATTCAAATTGTTTGCCCGAATCATATCATAAAAGGTGTTGGACTAAATGTTCAGGTTCAGCAGTACCGACAACATACTCTAATAAAGTCTCTCCAGCAAGACGATTGCCGAGATTTTTACTACCAACAAATCCAGGTGCATTAACTGGGATGACAGGAATACCAACTTTTTTCTCAGCAGCTTTACAAACTGCATCTACATCTTCACCAATCAAAGCCGTTACACAGGTGGAGTAGACAAAAATAGCTTGAGGATTGTAATTATTTTTTACGTGTTGGATAGCCTTATAGAGCTTTTTCTCGCCACCGAAGATAATATCATTTTCGCTCAAGTCGGTAGTAAAGCCTTTTTTGTAAAGCATCGGACCAGACGAAAGACTACCACGACTACCCCAAGAATTACCGGCACAAGCAATAGGCCCGTGTACTAAATGAGCAGCATCGGTGATGGGAACTAGAGCAATCATAGCTCCATCAAAAGAACAACCTCCTTGTGCTGCACCAGGTTGAGCCTGTTGTTTACAAGCTTTATTCTTCTTTTCTCCGTTTTTTTGATGATTGTGTTCGCATCCTGGTTCGGTTAGCAGTTCGTTGATTTTGCTTTGGGTGATTTTCATATTGGGGACCATTAAATGAAGTATTAATTATTGCTTTTACACTAATCTCGATTGAAGATTACTTTTTTGAATTAATAAACTAGGATCTTTCTTAATAAATAATGAATAAATTCTGAGTTTTGTATTGGCATCGGTTATGATTTGAATAGAAAATGTAAGAAAACACAACCCTATAAAGTTTTGC
>JBCBQE010000494.1:0-5400 GCA_039820385.1 Cyanobacteria bacterium J06635_10 | reverse complement strand
CTATGGGGATTTAAACCCCAACCCAATTCTTTCACCTTTGAGCGGTGGGGAATTAAACCCATATGTTTAAGTTAAAATAGTACCACTATCGGCATTCAGTAAATTACAAATAATATTTATTGTAGTAGTCTTACCCGCACCATTTGCACCTAATAAACCATAAATTTCCCCAGCACCAATATGGAGCGTTAAATCTTTGAGTACGTGCCTTTCACCATAGGATTTATTTAAATTATCTATCTTTAACATAATTTATAATGGAAATTGGGTCAAAGGGAATTTATTCTTGATCTTTTATCTTCTAACTATTAACAACTAACAACTAACAACTAATAACTAAAGTTTTCTTTCCGCCATTAACATCCTTCGATAAGAAAGGCATCCACCGATAACCACGATCAGTGCAAACCATGCTAAAAATTGTAAATGGGATGCAATATCGGCTATTTCACTATTGTTTGCAGAAATTTCGGTTAGTGCTTCATTCATATGAAAAATCGGATTAAACTGAGCTATATCGAGAAGCGTTTGAGGAAATAAGGAAGCAGGTACAAATGCCCCACCTAAAATTAATAATGGAACTCCGAAAGCTGCAACTAAAGCGTTAACATCTTCGGTACGACGAGCGGCGTTGAGTACCCAAAATAAAGCCTAACCCAACATAAGCAACAATACTCATTAAAATAATTAATGCTCCCATAAAGATAGAACCATTAAATGACGGGTACCCTAGATAACTTTTTTCTCCTAAAAAAATTATCTAGGGAGCCCTTGACGCACCCCAAAATGCCGCAACTGCGTACACAAGTAGTGCTTGAGCAATACCAATACAACTATGAGCCAGAAAAATTCCTAAAAAGTAAGAAGTTCCACTCAAAGGAGAGATAAATCTCTTTCCGAAACTACTGTCGCTACGCTACCACCCAAACAGCTAAAAAACAGTGCTGCTCCTACTAAAGTTGAAGGTGCAGCACTCTCAAAAGCCTGTTCCATTGATAACTTTGCCCTTTCCGCCAAAATATAACTGTTCAAAATTAATACTGAAACTGGGAAAATACTCCAAAAAATTAAACTGCGTCTGCGTCGTAATAGTTCAATTAATATTCGTCGAGTTACAGCTATCGTTTCGCGCCAGTATTTCATCTTTTATTTCTAGATATTTTGTCCGGATACCGCTTTCCTTGTTATTATTAGATTCGATAAATATTCAGTCAAATAATTACATTTTTATTAGGTTAGCTATTCATTCCTTGCGATCGAAGTATATAAAAATAAACTGAAGCTCTAATCAAAAATTAATTTTGCTTAAAAAAAGAGAATGAGTAAACAGCAAATAGGCTAATTCTGTAGATAATGTTAATTATCCGACGAAAAAGGAACCTACCTAACTTTTAGTAGTCAAAACTAGTATACTATATATCTGTGCGTATTTTTTGAGAGATTTAAATGAATGATTTGTTGCCTAAACTACAAAAAGCTTAACATTAAATAAGTAAATATACAAATAAATGCGTGAATTTTGTTAGTTCTGGTAAAGTAAGCAATGATACTTTTTTGATAAAAATATTTGATGTAAACAAGCTAGTTTTTTTTTGTAACAGTTCCCTTATTTAGTGAAAATTTTGTTCTGTAACTAATGAATCAAGAATCTAATTTACAGGAATCATCTACCTTTTCTCGTCGCAGCATTATCAAATTATTTGGTATTAGTGCAGTGACAGGGTTAGTAGGGTACTCTAGGTTTAAAAAGCCACAACCGACAGTTTTTGAGAAAGAGACTTTAAGCTTGCCGCGCATATCGGAGCGGAATAAAAGTGTGGTAGTGGTTGGTGCTGGATTAGCTGGATTAGCTTGTGCATACGAACTTAGTCAAAGAGGTTTCGCGGTAACTTTGTTGGAAAAATCTCCGCAACTCGGGGGTAAAATAGCGAGTTGGGATATAACTGTTAATGGTGAAACTTTCAGGATGGAACATGGTTTTCACGGTTTTTTCCCGCAATATTATAATTTGAATAATTTAGTTACTGAAGTAGGAATAAAAAATAATTTTCAATCGTTAAATTTTTATTCTCTGGTTTATCGAGATGAGAAATATCAACCAGAGGTATTTCATCCTACTAATACAGCTTTTCCTTGGAATATTGTCGATTTAGCTATAGCTTCTCCCAACCGCTTAAAATGGGGAATTAATTTAACAAAATTTAAACATTTACAAGTTTTTCAAGCAATCAGCGGTTATGAAAGAGAAAAGAATTTCAGACGTTTTGATGATATTTCAGTAGCTGATTGGGTAGCAAAGGATTTTCCTCAAGGGCTGTATGATTTATATTTTCTACCCTTTGCAAAATCCAGTTTAAATGCACCAGATTTAATGAGTGTGGGGGAATTAATGCAATTCTTCCACTTTTATTTTTTTGGTAACCCAGAAGGATTAGCTTTTAACGGTACTCGCGATGATATGGGTACTAGTTTGGTGCAACCCATCGCCGAGGAAATTAAAAAGAGCGGCGGTAAAATTATTACATCTGCTACAGTTAGTGAAATTCAAGTTGTAGATGGTAAAATAGATTCTTTAATTTATCAAGTTGGTAGCAATCAAACTGACGGGAACCCTTCAAAGTTTTTTCAGGAGGAAGAAACTGTGAAGGGAACCCTTGACGTACCTTTCTGGGTAAAACGTAACGATAATATAGAAAAGTTACCGGAAACAACTTTAGAATACTTTGGCGCAGCGGATGAAGTATACGCAGTTAATTCTCAGAAAGAGGAAGCAATTTCTTTAACTTGTACTCATCAGGGTTGTACCGTAAAAATGGCCGCAGATGGTTATTTTCATTGTCCTTGTCACGGTGCAATGTTCTCCAGCGATGGTAAAGTAATACAAGGACCAGCAAAACGGGATTTAGACACTTTTAAGATCGCACAGCGTCAGGATAATGAATTGCAATTGGTAGCAAACAATTCAACAAATTTATTACCTCAAACATTAAAAGCTGATTATTATGTATTCGCCACTGATGTTGGTGGAGTACAACAATTATTTAAACGAATAAACGGTGATGTGAGTGAGGAAGTAAGTCAACAGGTAGAAAAATTAGATATTGCAGATCCCTTCGCCGTATGTCGTTTTTGGTTTGACCGCGATTTTAGCTGGGAACAAAGTAATTTTACATCATTATCGGGTTATGAATTAACTGATAGTATTACCCTTTATCATCGCATTCAAAAACAGTTTATTGATTGGGCAGAGCGTACTGGTGGTAGTGTAGTAGAATTACACGCTTACTGTTATAAAGAAAAACAATTCCCTACTCAAGAAGCATTATTAACCACCTTTAAAAACGAGCTTTATGAAATAGTTCCAGAGTTACAACAAGCCACAATACTGCATCGGGAATTAGTCAATCAAAAGAATTTTTCCGGATATCCACCGAATAGCTATCAAAGAAGACAGAAACTAATACCAGTATTCCTAATTTAATCTTTGCTGGAGATTGGGTAAAAATGCCCTTTCCTTGCGGCTTAATGGAACGTGCAGTTAGTAGCGGTTTATTAGCTGCAAACGCTATTTTACACCGTGAAGGCTTGCAAAGACGTGAATTATTATCTGTAAATCCAGAAGGATTGTTACAGATTTAAATTACTCCCTTTCCCTGCTCCCTGCTTTTTCAAATAGGTAATCATAAGCCGGGGATAGGAGTAGTTAGGGAATTGGGTATTGGGCATAAGCATCAAGGGATGATGTAGACAGAGTGAGGTTGAATTCTCAAATAATTTAACTTTTCCGGTAAACCGAAACTGATTTATTCCTACTAACCGAACCTTGAAAATCAACATCTTCAAAAGTTCGATATTCATCATCAAATTATTCATAAAAACCGAATTCTTACTTTATTTAAGTCTGATTACTATGAGACTAACGCGAACAATAAATTCCTAATTACCAAACAGAGAAGATAGAACCATGACAACATTAGTAACCTGGAATCCTTGGCAAGAATTGAACGCTTTACAACGTCAAGGGTTCCCTTAAAAGTTTTTTCTTTAAAAAAACTTTTAAGGGTGCCCGTCAATTTGATCGAGATTTAGCAAAAGTTCCCGCCGCAGAATTACAAGTAGATGAAGAAGCAGTTTATCTGAGATTAGAACTTCCTGGAATTGATGGGAAAGACTTAGATATACAAGTTACAGAAAAAGCTGTTTCCATCAATGCAGAAAGAAAATCTGAAAGTAAAAATCTAGAAAGTGGTACTTTTAGAAGTGAATTCCACTATGGTAAATTCCATCGTGTAATTCCCTTACCTGTACGAGTTCAAAATACTAACGTTACGGCACGATTACAAAAATGGTATTTTGAGCCTGATATTACCTAAAACAGAAGCGGAAAAGCACAAAGTAGTTAAAGTCAGCTTGGGAGACACTACTGCTTAATTTAAGATAGATTAAGCAAACGAACAAAGCCCATCCCTAAGGTGGGTTAATAGCAATAAAATAACTTTTCAGGTTCGTAGTCAAGGTTTCCCATAGGAATTTTTTTTCTTCTATAAAAATTCCGGCGTTGCTGCAATTTTACTATGAATTGCATTTATATACATTTTGTCAAAAACATGAAACCTGTGTAGAGACGTAACAGTGTTACGTCTCCTGCAATGTGAAATCATAATTTCATATTACGATTGTGCAACGCCAAAATTACTATGGATGCCCCTCAGCTATTTATCGCTGAGAAAAGCACTTAAGTGCTTACTACGAACCTAATATTTATTCTAAATTCTGTATATGGCGGATTTAAATTGAGTCACAAGTACAAAAAACGCTATAATCACAACATCCAAGATTTATGACAAGTCCAAGTCCAATCTGAATGTAGTTGATAGAAACGTAATTCCCATTGTACAGATGCTTGGGTATTAATGATTTTTTCTGCGATTATTTTCAATGAATCTTTTTGTTTTGCCCGAAATTCATAGGCAAGACTTAAATGCAGCCAATCTTTTAAACGTAATTCCCCATGACGAGTTGGAGAATTGACAGTTTTAGCAAAATCAGCAATAATTCTCTTTAGCGTCGGTGAGTGTAATTCTAAACCGTGCCATTCAGATTTAAATGTCATACTTAAGATATTAATTAATGGCTTTGAATATTTTGATAAAGAATTCTTTAGAGCATCATCTAAAGCTTCTATATAAATAGGAATAGCCGTTAATTCATCTTCAAAAAAGCCGGTTAAAGTACAGTGAGGCATATATTTATGGGCCGTATTTTTACCGCATTCAACCTCACTGGTTTGAAAGTATAATTCTAATTGAGTGGCTAATTCACCAACTGGACAAGCGTAGACAATAAATTTTGACATAAAACAATTTTCCCGTGCCCTATGCCCTGGGGACTTAATTATTT
>JBCBQE010000493.1:0-5407 GCA_039820385.1 Cyanobacteria bacterium J06635_10 | reverse complement strand
GTTGGCAGCAGTCTTTTACAATTGGGAATTCAGCACCCAGTCAACTCGACTTTGATTTACAAGAAATAGATGGAGGAATTCAGCTAAATAATACAACAGTATTTGATAAAGATGGTATATACGATTTAGAAAGAATTGATTTTCAGTTCAAAGAAGAGGGTGGTGAATGGATTGATATTGATGATGCTCTCAATTTTAGTACAAATCAGGATGGTTCCATCGGTTTTAATTACAGTATCAACGGTTTAGAACAAGGTAATTATCAACTCAAAGCAACAGCTTACGATAAAGCTGGTGCTACAAGTGAAGCTTTAACAACTTACTTTAAAGTGAATAATTTTACCCCTTCTGATTTCAAATTTGACATTGAAGCTATTGAAGGTGGTGTGAGTGTTGTCAATACAACAGTATTTGATGCAAATGGTAGAGACGATTTAACCAGAGTTGATTTTTGGTTGAAAAAAGATGACAGAGCTTGGGAAAATATCGCCGATGCGGTTGAATTCCGTAGCAATGGAGATGGTTCATTCAGCTTTGATTACAGCATTGATTCCTTGGCACCTGGTGATTACGTATTATGGGCAAGAACCCGCGATCGAGCAGATAGTTACAGTAATAGCTGGGAAAAATCTTTCCAAATTATTGATACATCGCAACCCGAAAAAGATTGGTTCGAGCAGAATATTCAAGATGAAAGTATACGTACATTAAGTAAGTCATTATTTTCAGACAATAATTTAAGCCGTAACGACATGCTTTCGATTTTCGACGACGTAGGGAATAACGGTGTCGTTGATGCAACTGAAATGAATGATTTGCGTACTATAATTGATAATGCTTCTTACCTAGGAATGCAAGATTATGTCAGAGTTTTATCGAACAAAGTCGTTAACGGTGATGTTGCGAATAAATCGGGTAATTTACAGGTGGGAAGTAGCCATGTCAAATTAGACAAATTAGTCAATAAGTGGTTCAAAGGTGGCGATCGCCCCAAGACTATTCATACTTATCAATATACAGAAGGTTCTCTGTTTCAAAATGGAATCAGTCACGATGACATCAGACAAGGTTATATCAATGACTGCTTCTTCTTAGCCGGTTTAGGTGCCACCGTCGTACAGTCAGAGGAGACTATCCGCAATATGTTTATTGATAATGGAGATCGTACTTTTACAGTGCGTTTCTATAACAACGGAGTTGCCGATTATGTAACTGTAGACAGATATTTACCAACTAATAATATAGGTAATCTGGTGTATGCGAATGCAGGAGATTATCATGGAAATGCGAATAATGAACTTTGGGTAGCACTAGCTGAAAAAGCTTACGCTCAAATTAACGAAGCTGGATGGATTAATCAGGATGGTACCAATTCATATGACGGTATTGGTAATGCAGGATATTTGAGCGATGCATTCGCACATATAACCGGGGAAAAATCTGCTTTAGGTAGACAACTTAATTTTAATACGGTAGTTGAGACTTTCAATTCTGGTGAAGTTGTCGGATTTGGTTCAAAATCGGCTGGAGTTGCATCAAATATTGTCACTTCTCATGCTTATGCTTTAGTAGATTACAATGCTGATACTCAGAAATTTACTTTGTTAAATCCTTGGAGTACCGATAACAATGCTGAAAAATCTAGAACATTAGAACTAAGTTGGGAGGAAATTAGTAATAATTTCAGTTATTGGGATTCTACGATTGGTAATGTGGTTTCAACTTGATAGTTTTTCGACGTTGTAGGGAAGGAATAATTTTGATGAGTGTATCGTAAAAACAAAAAATCTTTTCTACCCCCTCTTCCCCCTCCCTAACCCAGCAATATTGGGTTGTTAGACTATTAGAGTGCCTCTCCCCTCAAGCTGGGAGAGGTTTTGATTTATATATCGCTGTATGAAATTAATTTGTAATGTATTTCAAGATATTGTGTGGAGACGATAAAATCGGCGTTTTTATGGGTATAGTCATATTACGATCCGCCGTAAACATTGAATTACTCAATTGAATATATTTAAGCTTTAATTTCTATGCATCACCCAAATAATATAATTGCTCAAAGGTATGAGATTATCAGCACCTTGGGAGAAGGTGGAAGTGGAATCACTTACTTGGCGAAGGATTTACAGAATAATCAAACCGTTGCTTTAAAAGCCTTGTCGCTGCATCACTTAGCTGATTGGAAAGCAATGGAATTATTTGAGAGAGAAGCAAAAATTCTTGCTCAACTCAATCATCCTGGAATACCCTATTATTTAGAATACTTCCATGCCGATACAAATGGCGATCGCTCTCAACCCAAAAGCATTGAAAGCCATTTTTATATAGCTCAGCAATTAGCACCGGGTAAGTCTTTAGAAAAGCTTGTAGAAGAGAATTGGCGCACTAACGAGCAACAAGTAAAAGATATCGCCATACAAATCTTAGAAATTTTAATTTATCTACACTCGCTGACACCTCCAGTTACTCATCGAGATATTAAACCGCAAAATATTATTCGTGACAAAGATGGGAAAGTATTTCTGGTAGATTTTGGTGCAGTACAGGATACCTATTACAGTACTTTTATGCGTGGTAGTACGGTAGTAGGAACTTATGGTTATATGGCTCCAGAGCAATTTAGAGGGCAAGCTGTACCCGCTACAGATTTATATGGTTTGGGAGCAACCTTATTGTTTCTGCTGACACATCGTTCCCCAGCTGATTTTCCCACAGATGGTTTGAAGATTGATTTTCGCAGTCGAGTAAAGGTATCTGATGATTTTGCAGACTGGTTGGATAAAATGCTCGAGCCAGATTTAGAGGAGCGTTTTTCCTCAGCGCATGTTGCTTTAGAGGTATTGCGAGGGAAACGGAAGATAATTATAGCAGCGAAAAAACCCATGTTGTTGAAAGCTGCGATCGCAATGGGAATTACTACCGTTATTACCGCGAGTATTTTTAATAATTACAAATGGGCAATTTTAGGTACCCTCGGTTTCAAACCCCCAGATACTATCTGTTCCAATGTTGATGAAATGAGGGATTATCTAAATAAAGGTGGAACTCCCGATTTGGAATTGTATGAGGAATACACATACTATAGGAAGCCTACATTTGGGAGTACTCGCGAGAAATGGAATTTATTACTTTGTGCGCTTAAACATAAATCTCAACCAGTAGCAGAGTTATTGATAGCTAATAATGCGAATATAAATGATGCATTTCGTCGCGCTAATTCTGTTGAGTATAAAAAGTTTTTAATCGCTAAAGGTGCTGATGTTCATAGTAGAGATAAACATGGACAAACTGCATTACACTATGCAGTATTAAATCATGAAAAAGAAATTATAGAGTTACTTTTATCTCATCAAGTAGATATTAATGCAAAAGATAAATTTGGGAATACGCCTTTACACCTGATGTTCCAACGTTATAGAGAATTTAAAGATTTAAATATTCAATTTCATAACAATTTATATAGAAACTTCAATTCTAGTTTGTTTCCGGAGAATGAACGTAAGAAACTTAGACTGTCTATGATTAAATTACTTGTAAATAATGGTGCAATTGTTAATGCTCAAAATAATCAAGATTATACTCCATTTCATTTTGCACAATTGTACAGATATGAGAATGAAATTAAATATCTAATTGATAAGAGTGCAAATATCAATCAAAAAAGTAAAGATGGTAAAACACCACTAATGTTAAGAGTTGCAAAGGGTGGAAATTACTGTATACTCAAATTACTTATTGATAATGGAGCAGATGTTAATGCTCAAGATAAATATGGTGATACAGCCCTACACTTTGCGATAATGAATCATAGGTCAATAGTTTATTCCTTGACTACACTTTTAGTAGAATCTGGGGCAAATATTAATACTAAAAACTATAATAGTGAAACACCACTACATAAGTTACTAGAAAGAGGTTATCCACTATTAACACATCATTTAATTAGAATGTTAGCAGATGTTAATGCTAAAGATTCTCAAGGTAATACTCCACTTCATAAAGCAATAAAAACTTGTCAAGAAAATGGAAATTGCGAGCAATACATTTTGAAAAAATTAGTAATGTATGGTGCTGATATTCATGCCAAAAATAATCATGGTTTAACACCATTACAAATGGCAGTAACACATAAAGATATTGTCAAAAATTTAGATAAATTACTGATGAAATGGAAAGAAGATTATAAGAAAATGGAAAAACCTCAAATTCAGTTAGAATCTGATAATATTTCTTGTAATAAATACAAATAAAAAATAAAAATATGGAATTACTGCATCAACATGGAGAAGTTATTCATAAAAGATATCGTATATTAGATACTTTAGGACAAGGTGGAGTAGGAATTACTTATCTTGCTCAAGATTTAGAAAATGGAAAAAATTTAGCTTTAAAAGTTTTATCCCTACGTCGGATGACTGATTGGAAAAAGATAGAACTATTTAGTCGGGAAAGTCAAATTCTCTCTCAGTTAAATCATCCGGCAATACCTCGCTATTTAGACTATTTTAAAATAGAAACCGATAACGATAATTCATTTTATATTGCTCAACAACTAGCACCGGGAAAATCTCTTGCTGAACTTGTAGAAAACGGCTATTATTTTGATGAATCAGAAGTTAGATACATTGCGATTCAAATTTTAGATATATTAATCTATTTACATTCATTTTCACCGCCAGTTATTCATCGAGATATAAAACCCCAAAATATAATTCGTGACGATAATGGCAAAATTTTTTTAGTAGATTTTGGTGCTGTAGCTGATACCTATCACAATACAGTTACTGGTGGGAGTACAGTAGTAGGAACATTCGGCTATATGGCTCCAGAGCAATTTCGCGGAAAAGCTTTTCCATCTACAGATTTATATGGTTTAGGAACAACTTTACTGTATTTACTTACAGGAAAATGTCCCGCTGATTTACCACAAAAACATCTAAAAATAGATTTTCGTTCTCAAATTAAAGTATCTCCAAAATTTGCAGATTGGTTAGATAAAATTCTTGAACCTATTGTAGAAGATAGATTCCCGGATGCTGGAGTTGCATTAGCCGTATTACAAGAAAAAGAATCGCTTCATAACTATCTTAATCAAAAACCGCGTAGACCGAAAAATACTCCTATCAGCCTGCGAAGAAATAAGGAAAAACTACAAATAGAGATTCCAGCAGGAAAATTTCGTAGTAATTTCAGGATAATTTCGATAATGCTTTTCTTAATTGTAAATGCATTATTATTGTTAATATTAACCGCAGGATTTCAATATAAAAATTACAGTGAAGAATTTCAATTCAATTTATTGTTACTTTTATTGTTACTTTGTTTAATAGCATTACTTATATTTGTATATATTACATCTTTATTTTTTGCATTAATGAGGATTAATAATCAAATCATTAATACTCAT
>JBCBQE010000492.1:0-5408 GCA_039820385.1 Cyanobacteria bacterium J06635_10 | reverse complement strand
CAATGTTCTCAGATGCAGGACACGATATTACTGTTTTTACCCGTAGCGAAAAAGCGGGAATAGAATCAACAGATAAACTTAAATTTATTAAAATAGCTCCTAAAGATACTTCATTTTTTAGTAATACAAAAACGCATCCACGTTCCCAAACCCATCCCTCATTTCCATATAACGTAATGGGTTATTGGGGAGCGCTTAGTTATCAATTAGCGAACGAAGTTATTAATTATATTCGCACTCACGGAAAACCTGATGCCATTGAAAGCGAAGATTACAGTGGGATAGCCTATTTCTTACTTCAGAAAAAATTATTAGGCTGCTTAGAATTGCAGGGAGTACCTATCATCCTTAACCTACACAGTTCCCAATACTTGCTATATCCTGCCAGCAAAATGCCCGGATTTCATCTTAGTGACTACTGGGTAGGAAGGATGGAGAAGTTTTGTACTCTTGCTGCTGACGGAGTTATTGCTCCCACCGAGTACATTGCCAAGCAAGTCAAAACAACTTTAAATTCCAACCTTGATATTGAGATTATCCCTTTACCAGCACAGAAGTTACTTTTAAACAAACAGCAATTACCATTATCACCACCTACACCAAAAGATATAGTTTACTTTGGCAGGTTAGAAGTCAGAAAAGGTATCATCCCCTTATTAGAAGCTTGTAATCGAATGTGGGAAGCAGGAGTTGATTTTAATCTTACAGCTATTGGTGGCGATACTTTGTATCACCTCCAAGGTTGTTACATGAAAGCTTACTTAACAGAAAAATATCGTCAGCATATAAATTCAGGTAGACTTACAATTCTTCCTCCTCTCCCCCAACCACAGTTGTACGAACGAATCAAGAAAGCATGGTGCATAGTACTTCCCTCGCTTTGGGAAAACTATGCTAATACTTGTTTGGAGTCTATGCTTTTAGGTAAAGCAATTTTAGCTTCATCGGGAGTTGGTCATGTAGAAATGTTACAAACAGCAACAAGTCTCGGTGGTGTGATTTTTGATTGGCAGATAAATAACGATTTTGATAGAAAATTAAAGCAAATTCTTAACTATTCATCTGATGAAATATTAGAATTAGGAGAAAAAACACGTCGAATAATATTAGAAAAATCGGGACATGAAAACGTATTATCCAAACGTATAACCCATTTTCAAAAGATTATTGAGCAAGATAAGCATAAAAAACGAAATGTTTTTCCTTCGTTGAACTATCCACCTCACGGTAAGATTTCATACCCTTCTCTCAAACTAGACGAAAGCACGGGGATTCAAGGTAAAATATCTGTTTGCATTCCTTTTTATAACTGCGATCGCTATATCCAGGAAACCCTCAATTCTGTATTTGCTTCAACTTATGCAGATATAGAAGTAATTCTTCTCAATGACGGTAGTACTAATGAAGAAAGCTTAGAAACTTTAGCAATAGTAGAACAACAGTATAGTAACCTAAAAATTATTCACTCCGAAAACTTAGGAGTAGCCGCAGCCAGAAATAAAATGGCAGAAATCGCAACAGGAGAATACATTGCTTTCCTTGACGCTGACGATAAAGTGTCTCCAACTTTTTACACCCAAGCAGCATCAGTTTTGCAACAGTACGAGAATGTGGGTTTCGTCGCTTCCTGGATTAAAGAATTTGGTGATTCCGAAAAAGTTTGGGTAGCTTGGAATACAGAATTTCCTTATTTACTTTGCCACAACACCCTTGGTGTTTGTACCGTAGTACGAAAAGCCGTTTACCTTGCTAGTGGTGGCATGAAATCTTTATTAGCAGAAAACTTAGAAGATTACGAATGCTGGGTTAATATCTGCGAAAGGGGATGGTTGGGAGTTGTAATTCCCGAATTGCATTACTTTTATCGCATTCGCTCCGATTCACGTTTGCAACAAAGCAATCGCGAGCAACTACTTTATCTTTACGAACTAATTGCTCAAGAACACCCTCAATTGTACCAAGATTATGGCGCAGAAATTTATCATTTACTAAATCAAAATGGTGCATCTTGGCTGTGGGAAAATCCGTCGCAAAACATAGTGGAACTTAATATTAATATGACAGGTATGGAAATACTTTCTCTTCTGGTGAATAAACTTAAAAAAGTTTACAGTGATGGGGGTACATCTTTAATAATGAATAGATTGCGGTTATTAGTGAAGTCACTTGTAAGCGGAATTGGTAAGTGAAAATCATCTTTTACAAAAATTGAACTAAATAATCAATTAAAACCAGATCATAAAAACTTTTGTAATAGTTACTGAACAATCTTCGCAGCGTGACGGAACAACAAATCAATCAGAAAATAGACACTTTGCAGTGGGAATTGTCAGAAATGAAAAGCTATAATTGTCAAATCCAAGCATCAGAATTTTTGCAAAACGGTAGTGGTGTAAAACAATAACGTTTTATCAAAAATAATAATTATCTAAAAATAGCGTTCGTTATCCACAAATAATAGCGAGCGTTTTTCTATTGGTAAAAATAATCATTGCTGACGCTGGGGGTGAATAACAATCAAATCACTCTAATGACGCAAGCCTATCAACTATCTCTATTCGAGCAAATCATCAATTACCAAAACGCTCAAACTACTTTACCTAAAAATTTCCGACTTGCTCACACTATAGGTAAAGGAGGAATAAAAACTAAAGCAGCTAAGAATATCGAAGCAATCAAATTAAGCAAAAAACTTGACCAAGAAAACCGTTATCCTACACCTACAGAACAAGAAATCCTTGCCGAATATTTAGGTTGGGGAATCGCACCAGAAATATTTGAAGAACCTCTTAAACCTAGTTGGGAACATCTTGGTAATCAACTAAAAGCATTACTCACACCAACAGAATATCAAGCAGCTAGAAAAAGTATTATTAATGCGTACTACACCACACCAGAAATCATCCAAGAAATTTATCAAGGATTGAAGCATTTAGGCTTTTGTGGAAGTCGAATTTTAGAACCAAGTATGGGTTGTGGTTTATTCCTGGGACTCGCACCCACACCTTTGAATCACCGTGCAAAATGGACTGGTATCGAACTGGATTCAATCACAGGTCGCATTGCTCAACAGCTTTACCCAGAAGCCGATATCTATATCAAAGGTTTTGAAGATGTGATGCTACCACCAAATTACTTTGATTTAGCCATCGGTAATGTACCTTTTAGCAATATTACTCCCAACGACCCAAAGTACAATAAACTACCAATTTACAATCTACATGACTACTTTTTCATCAAATCCCTTGATTTAATTCGTCCTGGTGGATTGATTGCTTTTATCACTTCTGTTGGAACGCTACAATCTCGTCGTAGTAGAGGAGTAAGAGAAATACTTGCTTCCAAAGCTGACTTAGTAGGAGCAATGCGTTTACCAAGTAATGCTTTTATGGCATTTACTAATACTCAAGTCACCACCGATTTAATCATTCTACAAAAGCGTCAACCCGAACAAGAACCATCTTCAACTCAATGGCTTGAAATATGTGATAGCGAACTTACATCTTCCGACGGTTTGCCGTTATCAATGCCTTGCTACTATCAAAATAATCCAGAAATGCTTTTAGGAAAGCTAACTGTAGACAAACTTTACGGTGGAGCTAATCGTCTGGGGTTAGCAAGTGATGGAAGAGATTTAATATCAGCGATTAGAACTGCATTTACCCGTTTACCAGAAGGAGTTTACCTTGAAACCGAAGATACAAAACCAAGGAATAAAATTGCTAGAAAATCAAAATCAATATTAATTCCTCCAGATTTACAAAATAAAATCAAACCTTTTTCCTTCATTTGGTACGAGAACCACCCGTGGAAAGTTATGGAGGGAAAGTTAGAGCGGATAAACGTGATTGGTATACCTCGTTTGCGGTTATTTTGGCTGATTCGGTTGAGAGAAGCAGTTAAAGAGGTTTTCAAAGTTCAATCTTGTGGTGGTACTGACCAAAAATTATCGCGATCGCAAAAACGTCTCAATCGCGCTTACGACAGTTTTATCAGAAGCTATGGATATTTACACTCTATAGGTAATCGCCGAGTTTTTGCATCAGACCCAGAGTATCCGTTATTACTCGCACTAGAAAACTATGACCCCGATAGTAAAACAGCAAGTAAAACTGATATTTTCAGCAAACGCACCATCCGCGAATATCAGCCAAAAATAAGTGCAGATACAGTATTGGATGCATTAATTTATAGTTTGAGCGAGAAGGGACGCATTGATATCGATTTCATGGTGAAATTACTTTCCCAACCTCCACAAGAGATTATTTGTGAGTTACAGAAAGATAAACTAATTTACTTCGACCCGAAACTAGAACGGTGGGTAACGAGTGATGAATATTTGTCGGGTAATGTCAGAAACAAACTAGAAATTGCTCAAGAAGCGGTAAAAACTAATCCAGAATTAAAAGTCAACGTCGAAGCTTTAGAAAAAGTCCAACCAGCTTCCTTACTTCCAGGAGATATTTATGTACGTTTGGGTTCTCCTTGGATTCCAACTCAAGATATTACAGATTTTATTGCTCAAACTTTAAATGTAGATGCGGAGAATATCTATGTTTATCACAGCAAAGCAACTGCGACTTGGGAAGTACAAGTTCGTGACCTACCTACACTGACCTGACGGTACAGTGTAGGCTTCTCAGCGACTCTGGGCAACCCCAGACATTGACTGAACTTTTTTAGACAGGGCGTGGGTCCCACGATTCCTGATGTTGATTGCTGCGTTTTATGTCTTATTAAATTATAAATAACAACAACAACAACAGCGTAGGCGATATTGAGATTTATCACTACGTTGTTTTTATTATTGTTACATATGTTATTCTATGTATACAACGTAATTAACGATATTTAGGAAGGGTGAGGATGAAAGTTCAGAAGGGTATCCTCCCAGACTCAAATCATCTAATTTGGATGGTGCTAGATGAAAATTATTTACCTATCGAACCAATTCAAAAATATCTGCATTATTTAGACAGCATTGGGCGAAGTCCGAATACGATTCAGACTTATGCTTACAACTTGAAATTGTTTTGGGAGTTTTTGACAGATTCAAAACTTGTTTGGTTAGAAGTCAATTTGGAAGAGCTATCAAACTTTATCCACTGGCTAAGGAATCCCAACAAAAACGTTTTATCTATTGAACCACAAGTGTCCAAGCGCTCGGAGAAGACTATTAATCATTGTCTAACTACCGTTTGTGGATTCTATGAATTTCAAGAACGTATAGGAGCAACTAAAGGAATTGATACTTATCGTTATCAAGTACAGCCAGGAAGTAAATACAAATCTTTCTTGCATCATATAAGCAAAGGGAAAGAGGTTAAAACGCGATTATTAAAAGTAAAAGAACCTAAGACATTCCCTGGTTGTTTAACGCCTGAACAACTTAACAGTTTAATAGAAAC
>JBCBQE010000491.1:0-5412 GCA_039820385.1 Cyanobacteria bacterium J06635_10 | reverse complement strand
CACATTTACATTACCTCTGGCTCGGGTAGAATTGATTGATGTAGATCCTCAATCTAGTCTTGCTAAAATTATATATGGCAATACAAGCAAGATTCTCTTCAGCGAAGAAATTAGAACGCAAATCGAGCAGGGAAATGTTAATGTGCGAATAACTTCTTTTGTTTGAGGATCTACAACTGTTTTAGTTACTTCTTTAATTACTAACTTCATACCTTTTCGATAGCCATGCCTTGTACCATGATTGAGAACAATATAATCTCCAAAAGTCCCAGCAACAAGAGTTTTAGTCGCACCTACTTTTCTCAGCGTAGATATCAATTTATCGTAGTTTGTATTCAATCTTGCAACAATATGATTGATAGCTTCTTTAGTTGCTAGAGTCATTAAGCTTCCTTCATTCGTTGTTGTAGATTCACGAATTTTTTCTGTAGAATTGGTACTAAGTCTTACGCTGAACTTTGTTCCATTTACATCGTAGATTTCACGAGAGTAACCACTAGTAGTATCAAGAGTATTTCTATAATCGTTATTATTGCTTGCTTCTAGAGTAATCCTAGGTATTAAGGCTTGACTTTCAGAAAAGCTGGTAACACCAGTTTCTGTAAAATAATCAATTATTTCATTAGTCGCAGTATTTATAATTCTGATATTTAATTCGACATAAGCATTTTTATCACTAGTCTTTTTGCCAAAACCCAAAAAACTTCTTCCAGATGTTCGTGTATCAATATCAAATCGAGTTATGGAGCCAATAATAACAGCCTCTACACCAAATTTACTGCGAATATCGCACAAATTTCTCTTGTCATACAAATTTTTGATTTGAGTTCTCTCAACTACTATGAAGTTATTCTCTTTTGCTAACTTGCTTGCCACAGTGTCAGCGATTCTAGTAATGTTTCCCTCAGAGTTAGATATCGAATTACTATTTCTTAAATTAGTTGCGGCAATTGTAATATCAGCAACCGCAATCCTAAGTTTTTTCGTTGCTAATCTAGAAGGAATAGAACAATCAATTTTCTGATTACTTGAAGTATCTTGGGCATTTACAGATTTAACATTACTAATCCCAAAACTTAAAGTAAACAATGAAATGAGAACAGACGAGGTAACGCGACAAACAAAAAAATAATTCATCATCCTCAATAAGTAAATATTGGGTAAGCAGATAATTTTTGTTGCCCAAACTTCAATTTATAACTTGTTCTCAAATCAACTATTAAGTTATACAAAATCTTCAAAAAACTTTCCGGATACGAATAAAATTTTATAGAAGTCAAAGAATTTTGCTTAATCATAATGGGCTTATTTTTATTACGAAAAAAGATATTTTATATAGCAGAATAACTGGCAGTTTCAACCGCCTTCTGACGAGCACCTATGACTTAAAGGTGGTGCGTGACAGAAATCCTTGACGCTACAAAACTTATAACTACGTACAAAATTTATTAAAGCATCACACACCTTAAAACCTTTTTTCCTCGCCATTTACAGCGAGGGTAGTGGTGGGTTTACAAGATTTTTCAGCCTCATACCGTCAGCCGATAAAATAGAAAACTGTATATTACTTCATAAATATAAGCGTGCTAACAACTGAGATCCCAACCATTAACATCCTCAAGCAACCCACAAATCCAGCTTGGGTAGAATTAGCCATATCTAACTTAGATGCAATATTATTAGATCATTCCCAATGCGAACGTAAAGCAGCATCAGCGGCGATAAACTTTATGTTTCGCTATCCTTCCAATGCGAAAATGGTCAAGGAATTAACTAAAATCGCCAAAGAAGAATTAGAACACTTTGAACAAGTCAACGAGTGGTTAGACAAGCGGAATATAGCGCTACGCCCCCTGACACCGCCTCCTTATGGTGCCAAACTAAAAGCTCAAATTCGTCCCACCGAACCCAATAAATTATTGGATTCTCTGCTTGTCAGTGCTTTAATAGAAGGACGCAGTCACGAACGCTTGGGATTATTAGCTACACATTGTCCCGAACCAGACTTAGCCAAGTTTTATAAGGGTTTGATGGCATCAGAAGCGCGGCATTACGGTATATATTGGGTACTTGCAGATACCTACTATGACCGCGAAATTGTCATGCAGAGATTAGATGAATTATCAATCGCTGAAAGCGAAATACTCGCAACCCTACATCCAGAGCCACGCATTCATAGTTGACAGGGAACAGTACCATGACTTGTAGTAGGGTGCTGTTACGGCTTGAATATGTATTGCTTGAAGTTAAATTTTTGATAATGTCGTAACGCACCATTCTAAGAACAGTACCATGACAGTGAACAGTCAACATTACTTTCGAGATTTTTTGATTCGTCAATGGAAACCGAGCGATCGCGATAAAGCTGCATCTGTTATTAGTTCCGTATTATCTGAGTATGGCTTGGGTTGGGAACCAGATGGTGCGGATAAAGATGTATTGGAAGTAAAAGATTATTACTTAGATAAGGGAGGGGAATTTTGGGTAATCGAATACCAAGGTGAAATTGTTGGTACGGGAGCATACTATCCCATCGAACGCGGCGAAAATGCCGTGGAAATACGCAAAATGTACTTATTATCCAAAGCTAGAGGTTTGGGATTGGGGAAATATTTGTTACAACAGTTAGAAGCGGCAATTAGTTGCCGTAGTTTCAAGGAAATTTGGATTGAAACCGCCAGCGTTTTGAGTGAAGCCGTCAAGCTATATGAAAGCAACGGTTACAAACCTGCAACAGGAGTAGAAACAGAACGCTGCGATCGAGTTTACTTTAAAGAGTTAGGAGTTAAGAGTGAGGAGTGAGGAGTTACAGGATATATTTTTTAGATTTTGCGGAAAGCTTGCGGGGTGTAGATTTTCTTCCCCCTAAACTTTCCTTCGTAGGATTGAGAGTTAAGAGTTAGGGTTGATTTAATGGTCAAAGAAAAATAGTTGTAATGAATAAATTTATAATTTATAACTCCTAACTCCTAACTCAAAACTCCTAACTCCTAACTCCTAACTCCTAACTTTTTCCCATACCCAATTAATTTATTAAAATGCAAATTTGGAAAAGCTTTCTTAATCTTTTTTTACAATCAAATTGTCCTTTATGTCAGCGCCCTACATCGCAAGAATTTTGTGAATATTGTAATAAACAGTTACAAAAATGTCGTTTAACAAACTGCTTGCGCGGTAAAGACAATTCTCCACCAGTGATTGCTTGGGGTAGGTATGGTGGAACTCTCAAACAGGCAATTGCTGCGATGAAGTACGACAATCATCCAGAAATTGCTCGTCCTTTTGGTGAATGGTTGGGAGAAGTATGGCTGCAAAATTACGGAAACCAACCTTCATTGATAGTAGTTCCGATTCCGATGCATCCAGAAAAACAAAAAAAACGAGGTTTCAACCAAGCGGCACTGATTGCACAAAGCTTTTGTCAGACAACTGGGCTAAAATTAAAACTAAACGGATTGCAAAGGGTAAAAGCAACTGAGGCACTGTTTGGGTTATCGCCGACTGAGCGAAAAGAAACCTTAACTCAAGCTTTTGAGATAGGAAAAGACTTTCGCAAGCCTCCAAATGTCCCGGTAGTTTTAGTTGATGACATCTACACAACGGGTACTACCGTCAAATCTGCTATGGAAACTTTGAGTAAAAGTGGAATTGTGGTTTCGCAAGTTGCAGCAGTTGCAGTTCCGTCAAAAGCTGAGTATCAAAAAAATGGTAAGAGTTAGGGAAAACCCTTAATATTCGACCAGATCAAAATTGCCGAGTGAGGGAAAAGAAAAGAACTTGATAAACCAGGGGATCTTGGCGTAGTCAACTTTATGGATAATTCGATATTACAAAGCGCGGAAGCGGGAGTATCAAAAAAAGGAAAATTCCCTATTTTTTTAAGAAGAGAGATGTCAAAATAAACCAAAATTAAGATTATTTTTATAGGAAAAGTATTTACAATCATGTGTAAGTCTAAAGCGCTGGGTTTGGCACAATTGGGGTTTATTCCTGCTACATTGCTGGCATTAGGTATAAGTACAACAACAGCTTTTGCTCAAGCAAATAAACAAGCGAATAAATTTTATAACCCAATACCTTTACCCGCCACTTATGAAATTTCCGATTCCCTGTCCGAAAAAGATATTCCCACAGGACAAGGTGGCTTTGCTCGCGATTACATGGTGAAATTGAACAAAGGGGATAATTTAGCGATTGACCTCTCTTCAGATAGCTTTGACAGTATTATTACACTCCTAGGTACGGATGGTTCAACCATCGCAGAAAATGATGATGGCCCCGATGGTAGTAGTAATTCCCTACTTTTCACCCGTATCACTAAAGCTGGGACTTACATTGTTCGCGTTCGATCTTTCGGAGAAACTGGAATCGGCAGTTTTAAGTTGAAAGTAACGCGCTTAAAGCCAGTTAAATAAGCATGGGCATTGGGTGTAGATAATTCCTAACCACTAAGCACGTTCCTCATAACTCTTAACTGTTAACTGTCATGGTACTGTTAACTGTTTATTGTCATCGCACAAAGGAAAAGAGCTTCAGTCCATTCTACGACTGCGCCGTAGGTATCCCCTGTATGCCCCCCTAATTTATGATTGAACCAAGCACCAGTGAGAAAAGCAAACGTGCTTCCCGCAATGATCGTGGTTATTGCCAATGTTAAATCGTGCTTGCTAAACAATAACTTTACACAACTCAAACCCAACAACAACAATACTGGAGGTAAAACATCTTTGTAAGAACGAATAGCTTGCTTGTGAAATGCACCCTTACCAGTTGGTTTTAGGTAATCATATCTGGCGATCGCCAATATTTGTCCCCAACGTGCCCATGCACAAGCAGCCATTAGTATTAACCAACGATTTTCTTGTATATCTATCAATGAAGCGGTTTTGAGTAAGACTAAAGCAATCGCAGCCATAGCTCCAAAGGCACCCGTAGCACTATCGCTCATTACTTCCAAACGCCGCTCTTTATCCATTACAGCTAACCCATCGGCAGTATCCATTGCTCCATCCAAGTGCAGCCCTCCCGTAATCGCAATCCAGCTTGCGACCACCAAAGCACTGCGAGTTAACACTGGCATTCCAAAAAAATTAGCTACAATATCACATAATCCTAATATTCCTCCAATTATCACTCCTATCGCCGGAGCAAAGCGAGCTACCTCGCCGAACTCTAGCTCATCTATATGCGGCATCGGGATAGAAGTGTAAAATATAATACTTGAGACCATCTTTAAAATTTGATACTGTTATTTGTGCGGTAATTAAAAGTGCCATTGTTTTTGTGCTACTTAAGTAATTAATTTGACTGGTATGAATGCTCATTATCCGTGGTGGAAAAATCAAGTTTTAAAGATGGTCTCAAGTATTATATTTTACACTTCTATCCCGATGCCGCATATAGATGAGCTAG
>JBCBQE010000490.1:0-5417 GCA_039820385.1 Cyanobacteria bacterium J06635_10 | reverse complement strand
CGAGGGGATGGTTGACGTTTAGAGGATATTTTACCTTACACCAACGAAAGTAAAAAATAATCTTGAAATCTCAAACTTGACAACAAGAGTTGAATGTGATTTTATTTATTCATAACAGACGAATGTCACCTAGATGGTCGTCTCAAGCACACTAACTTTATATATTAAGTGAGTATTTACTGTCTTAATCTTTAAAGTTAGTGTGCTTGAGACGCTTATCTATAATTGGAAATTTCCCTCAGTAGTAGGGATATTTACCAATTATTTCTGACATTCCGATGCTATTACATCATTGGAACCAAGATATATTTGAAAATGAAACCAGAAGATATTTCATATGTTGAGCAGTGTTTGGGTTATACCTTTAAAAATAAGGCTTTACTCATTCGGGCACTAACTCGTAAGGCATTTGCACAAGAACAAAGCCAACGGGGTCAAAATTGTGAAGATCAAGAAGTTTACCGAATTCTTGGGGATGCAGTTTTAAAGGTTATCTTAGTTGAGATGCTTATTGAGAAGGGTTACGATAGCCGCGAGTCCATCACAAACAAGAAGAGTGACCTAGAAAAACGAGACAATTTGGGAAAGATGTTTCAAGAGATTGGAATTGCACCATTTATTCGCTTTGGGATAGGGGAGGAAAAGCAAGGGATTTCTAAACAATCTTCAGTTTTAGGAGAAACATTTGAAGCGCTAGTTGCAGCAGTTCATGTTGATACCCGAAGCTATGAAACAACCAAAGGATTATTTATTAATCTATTTAACAAAGCAGCACTAGGACATTCTAAGAAAAAAGCTTCTAGTCAAGACTCACAGCTTGATGAAATCAGTAAAATGTGGATGCTTTTTAATGTTTGCGAAACCTGTGTTCATCCTGATGTATGTGGCACAATGAGGATGTGTTACTTAGATGTAAGTGGTGATTAACGGCGCAGCATAACAACCCTGGTGCAGCGAACCGATGGGGAACGTTAAGTATTTTTGAGAAGAGCGATCGCCTTCGCTGCCTTGAAGGCGATTGCATTCAAGTAATTATCAGTGAAAAAATTATAAATCGCGTCCTGAATCATATGGTGATAATACGTACAATTTGACAGGGAACATCTAGTCAAATTTTTTCTTCCGTAAATTGTATCAGACCGATATATAGAAAATTGCTGTAATCGACCTGCGTAAAAAAGAACGATGAAACTGTTAAGATTTGTATTTACTGTCCTCTGGGGTTTAGGCTACCTAGGGAATGGAATTTTATTTATCTCAATTGAATGGAGCTTTCTACAGCAAAGCTTTATCCAAATATTTAACCCATTTTTACATTTCCAAGTTTTTGGGGTGTTGCTCACTGCTCACCTTTTTTGGGTATTTCTGACTATGGCAGTAGTGGGTTCTTATGCTGTAAGCATTATCGAAAGACATCTCGCTCAAGCTGCTGAACAAGCTGAATTTCATGCTGCAAAAGCTGTATATAAATCACCTCAAAGCTTTCAACAAAGAAAACTTAGCAGTCCATTACCTTCTGTACGGAGCCCCCAGCCTGACTCATATGTACCTCCACAAACATTTCGGAAACCAGTAAGTAAAGTAGAAACTGAGTCAGTTGAACCACAAGTCAAATTATTGAAATGGGCAATTCAAAGCAACCAAAAGGTAAGATTTAGTTACGAGACACGAAACGGTGAGAAGAGCAAGCGCACAGTCACCCCAATTAACTTCAAGACGGTTGAGCAAACCTTATGCTTGGAAAGTTACTGCCATCTAAGAAACGCTAAAAGAAGCTTTGCGCTTAAGCGTATGCGAGATATTGAGATTATCTCTGCAAGCCAAGCAAATTATGAGCAGGTGATTTCCTCAGGGCGATCGCACCACCCGATGTCCAGGCAAAAATAAGTCCTGCATCACAATTTCCATCTTCTGAAGTTACTCAAACAAATAATTATCAGCAGTTGACTTCTGATGAGGTGATAACACCATCTAATGTTGAGGTGAAAGTAAGTCCTGCATTACAATCTCCGTTACCTAAAGTTTGTCAAACAAAGAATAGGGACAATCAAGTTAAACAACGTCCTTATCTAAAATACCGTACGGCTGGAGCTTGAAATACTTGCTACTTCAAAATGGAATAATACAAAAGTTTTGAACCAGATTCATTACGAGTTAGAGTTTCGTTCTCGTAAAAAAGCAATCGATCTACGTAAACGTATCGTAAGCAGATTAACTCAGTTGCAAGAAACACAATTTACGTGGTCAACAACAAAAGCAAAATCTGGTTCGCAGAACCTATCAAATGATGTTTTTAAATATGAGCAAGGGCTACTTAAACATTATGGGTACAAAGTTGGTAGGAGTGGTTTATCACAAACAGAGCGTTGGGAAATTCTCGATCGAGTTTTCTCGCAACCTTCATTGCAAATGGATAACACTGCTTATTTAAACGAGTGGGGTGAACCTAAAAGCGCTAAGAGATTGCGAAAAATCGCTGATTCTATTGCTGCATTTACTCGCAACGCAAAACGACGCAACAGAAGCAGTTTTAGTAAAGCAATTCAGGATTGGGAGACTGATTTAGCTTATTTGAAGAGAACTTATTACAATAATTACTTTTCATTCCAGTATCCACGCACGTAGTAAATGCTGTTTGACATAAGACATTGAAATAAATCGCGATCAAGCAGCATTAACCACTAAACTATGTTCTCCAATTGTTTTATTGTTTGATTTTGTCAGTTGAACTTCAACTTGCGAAAAAGTTTCAATCCAAGCCACAGCACCACAATCCAAAGGTTTTTCAGGTCGATAAATTAGTTCGCAAGGACCGTTAATCTTTACCGAGTAACCGTAAACGTTGCTATTACTGCGTTTTACACTGAGTACTGGAATCAAATCTTCTAGATTTTGATCAAGATTTTTTTTAATATTGTTTCTATTAACATGAATCTTGGTTTTCGCCGGAATTCGTCTACACCATTTAGCTTTTGGACCCCGACTACCGCGACTGATAATCGGATTTCCTTCAAATAAAGGTATTATCCAAGTTCTTCCAACTTTATAAGCCCCTTTCACTCTACCCTGAGCGAGTAAATAGCGCACTCTAGAAGTTGAAATGTTTAAAATTTCTGCGGCTTGGCTAGTACTTACATACATGGCAAGAAAAACTATTGCGACTAAAATTTAGTTTATCAAAAATACAGGTAATTATTTTGTACAAGATTAGCCAGCACGGCGAAGTCAATATTAGAGATGTATCGTACTCAAAAATCTAACTAAATATCTAAGTCCTTTTAGTAACTATCAAAACCCATATAATCTGATTTACGTATTTATATAGAGAAAAAATCGGCTTTTTATTTCCATGCAGAGAAAATAAATATACATTCTCTGACGAGCAACGACTCGATCGGTAAAACTATTGCGACCGCGCTAGGGAAAAATTAGGTAATGATTTATAAAATCAAATGACTTTAAATTCAAAGAAAAAATTAATTTAAATTAAGAGCGATCGCCGAATTTAAGGAAAAACCAGGGAATCATGATTACTATCCTCTCAAATCTCTAACACATAAAGAATTCAGCCAATTAACTGCTGTGGGGCCATTGTCCGCCAAATAAAGCATAAATTTCCACGGGTTTGCTAGAAATAGTTATTCCAATTTCATAAGACTTACCCGTAAAAGCTGCGAAACGGCGACAAGCTTCTTGATAGAAATGGCTGTGCTGATACTTTTTATTAGTTAGGTCGATCGCAAACAATCCATAGAAATAGCGAGGAATACTCTGTATAGTTTCCACAATCTGACCAATATTTCTCGCTAAAATAGCATTGCGGGGAACTTCAGTTTTCCAAGCAGTATCCAAAGCCCAAGCTGCACTAGTTAAATGGGAAGCTCCACAAATTCCACAAACGCGAGGTGTTACAATTAATCCTGCTTGCGGGTCTTTACCTTTGAGGATAACTTCAAAACCGCGAAATAATTCCGCATGAGTCCAAGCGTTGACCACTTAGACTCATAATACGATAAAGCAATAATGCAATATATTTAAACCTAGAATAATAAAATGTTATCTAAATATTTACTATTTTTCATAGCTGCGATCGCATCAATTTTAGCTAAATGGTCAATTAAATTATTAAATCAGTTTACTAAAGATTTACTATTCTATATATATATAGAACTTACCCATAGTAAAGAGTCTGTGCCACCGTACATAGCCCCATAGCTGAGTATGCTAATAAGGGGCTTAAGCCGTCTATCTTCTGTAAGCCTATTGCGGAGGACAAATGTGATGGTTTAGTTTGAACCTTGCTAATTCAGTCTCCAGTTGAGCATTCTGCTTCTTTAGTTGAGTAATCTCGTGCTTTAATCTATCAACTTCAGATAATTGCTCAAAGGTTTGATCGAAAGCTTTACGTCTATTTTCTAAACCAAACCATTGTTGATATACCTTAGTATGCATCTCCACTGAATGTCCTAAATTATCTGCTGATGCTTTTATTGGTACACCTTGCAAATGTGCGCGAATCGCACAAGCGTGACGTAGATCGTAAGGCGCGAATGGTATATCAGCTTTTTTAAAATTATTAGCAATTAACTTTGCTTTTAAATGTAACTGTGCAGGTGTTTCCCAATTGTTTAAAACTTCCTTAAAAGTAGTAATCAATTCAGTGTTTTTAATATCAAACAATTCAACCCAATCGGGTACAAATGGTAAAACCTCCCTGTAACCAGTTTTGTTGTCCTTATGCACTTTAAAAGTATTTTGAATGTTTTCCTTAGAGAGTAACCAATCAAAATCTGGTTTGTTCAATATCTCCCTTGGACGCAAGCCGTAAATAGCTAACAGCGAATAAGCTAACTTATAAGCCATCCAATTATTTTTATATTTTGGATTCTGTGGTGAGTGAAATTCATACCTATCTTGGAAATTATTAACTAATTTAACAATCTCTATATCTAAAGGAATGTTTCGCGGTTTTGATTCATGCTTAAGACATAAGTCAGATAGTACCACTTCTATTTTCAACATTTTTGCAACTAAGGATATAACCCGTATTGCATTACGCCTAGCTAATGGCACTTTAATTTCTAAAATCAAGTTTCTTATATTTTGCGGATTAATCACGTCATCAGAAAACAAGTGAGTTCTGTAAACTCCCAAATATCCGCGAATAGTTCCTTCACTTTTTAAAGTTCTTTTTCTAGTCTCAAAATATCGCTTCTCAAATTGCTCGTAAAATTCTCTAAAGGTAACACCTTTATCTTTGGTTGCTTGTTTACCCAAATATTTATCAGTCCAAACGAATATCTTACGAGCAATTAATCTACCTAACTCGTAAGATTCTTCTTCAGCAGTTTTTAATCCCTCAAAGTTAGCTGGGATTCCTAAGCTAATCGTATATTGCTTTTTTTCCCTACCATCTT
>JBCBQE010000489.1:0-5435 GCA_039820385.1 Cyanobacteria bacterium J06635_10 | reverse complement strand
AAGAGGATTCTAGGTCCGCAGCAGCTTATACTTATAGAGGTTTAGCTAAGAGTAAATTACAAAATTATCAAAGTGCTCTTGATGATTATAATCAAGCAATAGAAGTTAATCCTAGCTACGCCAAAGCATATAATTTTCGCGGTTATCTCCACATTCAGTAAGAAAAATATCAACTAGCACTTGATGATTTCGATCGAGCAATTAATCTTAACCCTAAATACGATCGAGCTTATAACGGTAAAGCAACTGTTTACCTCCAGCAAAAAGAATATTCAAAAGCAACTCGCAATGCAACAGAAGCGATTAGATTTAATTCCAAATATGCTGATGCTTACAACAATAGAGGCTTAGGGCAATACGCCTTGAAAAACTATCAGGCTGCGGAACAAGATTTTCGTTTTGCAATTAAATACTCTCACCGTTGGGCCCAAGCTTATTATAATTCAGGACGTGCCCGTTATGCTATTGGCGAATATAAAAAAGCAACCAAACGTTTTGATAAAGCCATCAAAATTAATCGAGAATATGTTGACGCTTACTACTACAGAAGCAAGAGTCGTTTTGCTCGTAAAAAATATGAAGATGCAATAGAAGATTGCGATCGTGTAATTGCGCGTAACCCCAGTTATGCAGCAGCTTATGAAATTAAAGGTGAATCTTTGTTAGCATTAAATAAGCCTATTGGAGCCAAACAAGCTTTTGAGAAAGCTGCTCAAATTTATGCTCAAAAAGAAGATAAACAAGGTTTGCAGCGAGTGCAGAAAATAACTGCTGAGCTTTAATTAGAAAATGCCCTCATCCGCGGAAGTCAAAAGTATTGTTTTATAAATGTTTCAAGCTTTTGAAATGGGTGCCCCCGCCGCGATGTACTAGTGATTTATCACACCAATATCCCCTTCGTCGGGTAAGCAGAGGGAACAGGGGTTAAAATGATGCAATGGAATACTAAGACGATTTTGGAAACCTTGGGAGAATGAGACGATCAAATAAAGGTCACTATGATAGGTTAGGATTTATTATTTACAAAGATAAATTGGAAATCTATCATTGTTCATTGGAATACTAAGACGATTTTGGAAACCTTGGGGAAGTGAGATGATGGTGAGAAATTAGGAGTTATGAGTTACAGGTAATAAATTTAAAATCTATAATTGATAATTGATCATTGATCATTGTTAACTGAAAATGCGTCCTATTGCTGTAGATTTATTTGCAGGAGCGGGGGGAATGACTCTTGGTTTTGAGCAAGCTGGTTTTGATGTGCTTGCTGCTGTAGAATTAGACCCAATTCATTGTGCTATCCATGAATTTAATTTTCCATTTTGGCGTATTTTTTGTGCAAGTGTTGAGCATATTTCGGGAGAAGAAATAAGAAGTAGTTCTAAAATTAAAGATCGAGAAATCGATGTTGTATTTGGTGGTTCTCCCTGTCAAGGATTTTCATTTATGGGAAAACGGGTTTTAGATGACCCGAGAAATGATTTAATGTTTCATTTTATCAGGTTAATTTTAGAGCTAAAACCGAAATATTTTGTATTTGAGAATGTTCCCGGGTTAACTGTAGGTGAACATCGAAATTTTTTATTAGAATTCATCAAAAAAATTCAAAAAAATGATTATCAAGTAGAAGAAAATTACCAGGTAATTAACGCTGCAAATTATGGAGTTCCTCAAAATAGAGCCAGATTATTTATTTTAGGATGCCGTCAAGGTTTAAATTTGCCAAAATATCCTCAACCATTGACTAAACCTAAAATATCTAAAAAATCAAAATATATTGTAGATAACCTCGATTTACCCCCGACTCCTACAGTGTGGGATGCTATCGGCGATTTACCAGAAGTCGAAAATTATTCGGAATTAATTGATAAAGATTGGGTATCCATAGAGCATCTTGCAGAGCCGCACAATAAAAGTGATTATAGCCGTCAACTAAGTGGTATTTCATCAATTGAAAACGACTATTCCTACCCACGCTCATTTGATTGTGCTTATTTAACCAACAGTATTCGTACAAAACATAATTCCCAATCTATAGCCAGATTTCGACAAACAGAGCCAGGAAAAACTGAACCAATTAGTCACTTTCATAAATTAGCAGCTGACGGTATTTGTAAAACATTGAGGGCTGGTACACCTAGAAATCGCGGTGCTTTTACATCTCCACGCCCAATTCATCCTGTAACTCCAAGATGTATCACCGTGCGAGAAGCAGCGCGCTTACATTCATACCCCGATTGGTTTCGTTTTCACGTCACAAAATGGCATGGATTTCGACAAATAGGAAATTCAGTTCCACCCTTATTAGTAAAAGCGATCGCAACAGAAATTATTCGTGCCCTGCAAATCATTCCAGTGAAACCACAGGATAAAAAGCCATTAGGTGATGATAGTTTGTTACAACTAAATATGTCTAAAGCTGCGACAAGATATAATGTTCCTGAAAATATAATTGAGCTCAGAAAAAGGAATAAAAATCAAGATTGATTTTCAATTTTAGGTTAAAGAAAGAGTGAGTTTTTAAAAAGTTGATTGCGGAGTATAGCAAAAACATTCCCCTCCCTGCTAGACTTACCAAGCATCGCAAACACATTCCCCTCACAGCAAAGCGGGGAGGGGTTAGGGAGCCAGTGCGTTGCGGAGGTGCCCTCCGTTGTAGCAACTGGCGTGGTGGGGTTAATCATTCATGTTGCAAATGGGAATTATAAATATAGCCTTTAATTCCCGAGCATCACCATGTTATCAGAGCATCTAATCACCATTTCTAAAGCCGAATATGAATCCATGCGTGAGAAAATAGAGCAATTACAATCTGCTGTAAATACCCTAGAATCAAGATTAAACGGATTAGCAGATAACGTACCGGGGATGATTTACCAATTTTGTCTTAATGCAGATGGTACAACATCAATACCCTATGTATCTTCCGGTAGTCAAAAAATTTATGAAGTAGAAGCGCAACAAATTCAACAACAGCCAGAAATAATTTTCTCGATGCTACATCCAGATGATGAAGCCCAACTGAGTAAAACAATCTTAGAATCAGCCCAAAAATTGCAAAAATGGGAACATTCCTGGCGAATCATAACCCCTTCTGGTAAGGAAAAATGGTTAGAGGGATTTTCTGAGCCTTATTTGCAAGAAGATGATTCCATACTTTGGTACGGTTGTGTCATTGATATTACTAAACGCAAGCAAGCTGATATTCAACTGGCGCAATTAAACGAACAACTAGAAGCAAGAGTAGAAGAAAAAACTGCACAATTACAAGCTTCCCAGGAAAGATTGCAGCGGTTGACAGATAAAGTGCCGGGAATGCTTTACGAATATCGGCTTGATACTGCCGGGGTTGCTTCATTTCCCTATGCATCTTCTGGAAGCGATTTGATTTATGAAGTTTCACCACAAGAAATTCAACAAGATGCAGAAGTGATTATGCCACAAGCTCATCCTGAAGATAGTCAAAAATTATTTGAAGCAATTTCTCATTCAGCCCAAACTCTAGAAAAATGGGAACATTCTTGGCGGATTATTACACCTTCAGGAAAGCAAAAGTGGTTGCAAGGTACTTCAACACCTATTTTACAAGAAGATGGTTCCATACTTTGGTACGGTTGCGTTCTTGATATTACCAAACGCCAGAAAATAGAAGCAGAATTACGAGAAAAAGAAGCTCAATACCGTAAAATTTTTGAAACAGTTAGCGATGGTTTAAGTATTTTCGATTTGGAAACCGGTGAATTAGTGCTAGCAAACTCCGCAGCTTGTGAAATGCACGGTTATTGTGAAGAAGAATTTATGGCATTGCATCCTAGAGATTTTATTCATCCTTCATACTATAATTCCTTAGCAAAATGTATAGAAACCATATCTTCTGGCATATCTTTTAACACCCAAGCAGTAGATATATGTAAAGATGGCTCTCAAATACACGTTGATGTCAAAGCAACTCAATGCATTTATAATGGTAAACTCTCTTTTTTAGCTGCAACAAGGGATATCACAAAACAAAAACAAGCAGAAGAAAAACTGAGAAAACAAGCTTACACTCTTCAAGAAGCATTACACACACTCAAAAATACTCAAGCCAAACTCGTACAATCAGAAAAGATGTCATCCTTGGGGCAAATGGTAGCTGGAGTTGCTCACGAAATCAATAATCCGATTAATTTTATTTACGGTAATCTTCAACCTACTAGCGAATACATCGAAGATTTATTAGGGTTAATCGCACTATATCAGCAATATTATCCCCAACCCCATGCCGAAATTGAAGCAGAAATCGAGGCAATCGAACTTGATTATCTTCAAGAAGACTTAACCAAAATACTCAAATCGATGCAAGAAGGTACTAACCGCATCCGAGAAATTGTTTTGTCGCTCAGGAATTTTTCACGATTGGATGAAGCCGATTTCAAAAAGGCGAATATCCATGAAGGTATCGATTCTACGCTGATGATTTTAAATAACCGTCTTAAAGCCAAACCAGGCTCTTCTGAAATTACAATAAATAAAGAATACGATACTTTATTGCCTTGTGTAGAATGTTATCCCGGACAACTCAATCAAGTCTTGATGAATATTTTAGTAAACGCCATTGATGCCTTAGAAGATAGAATCAAAAATGGGAGATGTAAAACAAATGACGAAAACGATCGCAATTCTTTCAATCCTCAAATTACTATTAATACAAAACTTATTCAAGCAAACTTCGTCAGAATTAGTATCGCCGATAACGGTTGTGGAATTCCTACCCATATTCAACCTAAACTATTCGATCCTTTTTTTACAACTAAGGAAGTAGGTAAAGGTACGGGTTTAGGATTATCTATCAGCTATCAAATTGTAGTTGAAAAACACCGTGGAAAACTTTATTGTTACTCTAAGCGAGGCAAAGGAACTGAGTTTATCATTGAAATACCGGTTTTACAGTGAACAGTGAACAGTTAACAGTGAACAGTTAACAGTGAACAGTGAACAGTGAACAATGAACAATGAACAATGAACAATGAACAATGAACAGTGAACAATGAACAATGAACAATGAACAATGAACAATGAACAATGAACAGTTAGCAGTTAAAAAAATTAAGAATTATTGGTGCAATACTCAATATTTCTCAATGCTTAATGCTCAATTCCCATATCTCCTCCGGAGACGCTTTGCGAACACGCCTTGGTGCTTGGTATCCCAATTATGAATAATCAGCAAGAAACTCATTTAAATCGCGCTCGTGCTAGTCTTAGACAAGCATTATCTTGGTATGGCAATCTACATAAATCGGGATTCAATTCGGAATTAGCTGGTTTAATTAAACCGGAAATACAGCTTTTAACCGCCAATCTCAATAAACTTGATTACAATGTGATTCGTATTGCTGCTTTTGGGTTGGTAAGTCGCGGTAAATCGGCTGTTTTGAATGCGCTTTTAGGAC
>JBCBQE010000488.1:0-5445 GCA_039820385.1 Cyanobacteria bacterium J06635_10 | reverse complement strand
GTTTGAGCAAGGGCAATCATTCTTTGCCACAACAAAAGTACAAGATTGGTTAAAAGAGCGCAATCAAAATCCTGCTGATTATGATATTATCTTCCACAAAAAACCCGCACCTCCAGGCTCTAAAGAAGTGATGGTTATTGAAATTGAATTAAAGCGGAAAGATGGACAACCAGTAGATCCTTGGTTGCAAGAACAATTAACAATGAACAATTAACAGTGAACAGTGAACAGTGAACAGTGAACAGTGAACAGTGAACAGTGAACAGTGAACAGTGAACAATTAATAATTGATAATTGATCATTGATCATTGATCATTGATAACTGTCTCCACACCATTTAAAATAACGATCATGAAACTCTATTACGCACCAGCTTCATCCTATTCCCAACGGGTGTTAATTGCGATGAACGAAAAACAATTGGATTTTACACCAATTCAAGTAAATCTTTTCGATACAGAATCGCGATCGCAATATTTACAAGTCAACCGTTTTGGAAAAATTCCGACTCTAATAACCGATGATGGTGAAGTACTTTTAGAAGCAAGCATCATTATCGAATATCTCGACGCATATCAAAAGCACATCCCCTTGATTCCCAAAGATACTAAACTTGCTTTAGAAATGCGAATGCTCGAACGCATAATTGATGTATACGTCAACGGCGGCAGAGAAGCATTATTCAAAGATAGTCAGCGCCAGCCACAAGAAAGAGGTAAAAAGGAAGTTCTCAAAGCCAAGGGATTGTTAGAGTCAGCTTGCAATTTACTTGATGAAAAACTGGCGAATCGTACCTGGTTGGTAGGGGAAGATTTCACATTAGCCGATTGTAGCGCTGCTCCGACTCTCTCTTATCTACGGATAGTTTACAATTACGAGCATTTACAGAACTTAACAGCCTATTTTAAACGTTTGTCAGGGAAAGCATCCGTCGCAAGAGTGTTTGAATCAGGGCGCGAACAAATGATGCAGATGTTATCGACGCTGCCATATCCTGTTTCTTTGCCATAAATTTTTATTCAACCTGCATAAGCTCAACAACCCTACCCCTAGATAGTAACAGAAGACCACAAGGTCAACTGTTAACTATAGATATACAAGGAGAAAAAGAACAATGGGTGTACCTCCAACATTAACTCGTGGCATGAATGGATCTGATGTAGAACGTTTGCAACGTGACTTGTCTGCAAAAGGATATCAACTACCAAACGGAGTTGATGGAAACTTTGACGAAAACACCGAAAATGCAGTCAAAGCATTTCAGAAGGATAACAACTTAACAATAGATGGAGTTGTTGGAGCCGAAACTGGTAAGAAGCTAGGCGCTTAAACCAAATTTAAACAGCAGGGGCTTGAATCATCAAGCCCCTGCATATTAGTAATGAAGAGTATTGAAATTCAATTTTTCAAGATTGTTTAATGAGGGTAATTGTTATATTTATCAAACAATTCAACTAAATAACAATAAAGTTTCAATTACTTTGAAAGACAAAATAATATGATCTCCGGCAAATCACCCATAATATGTCGTTGCGAGTGAAACGTGGCAACCGCAAAGCTTTGAGATTTCTTCCTTACAGTCGCGATGACACTCATTTAAACGGACATTATATAAATTGTCAGAGGAAATAATATCGCCTTTCTAAAGAAATCTTAAATTAACTGCTATTTTGCAATCAAGGAGCGTAATAATGGTGAAATTAGATACCCCTCCGGTAACTCAAGATGTATTTTCTTTACCCAGCCCCCAAGGAAATTTTTTGCTTGGTAATTTAATTGATTTTGCTAAAGATCCCCTGTTTTCCATGACTAAATGGGTTCGGGAATATGGCGAAATCGTTCCTCTACATCTGGGTAGAACTAAAGCAATTTTACTCACAAAACCAGAACATATTCAACAAGTTCTCAAAGACAGAGAGACATTTGTCAAAACCATGGCGCTCAAATCTATGCACGCGCTACTCGGAGAAGGGCTGCTAACCAGTGAAAGAGAAACATGGTTTCGTCAAAGACGTTTAGCTCAACCTGTATTTCATCAAAAGCGGATTAGTAGTTATGGGGAGGTGATGGTTGAATACACCCAAAAAATGCTTGCAGATTGGCAAGATGGAGAAACCAAAGATATTCAAGCCCAGATGATGCGTCTCACCTTTAATATTGTGATGAAAACGCTATTTAATAGCGATGCTTCAGATGGAGAAGCTGAGGATGTGGCTCAGGCAATGCATGTAGCCGCTGAATGGATGCTAGCACAGCGTAGATCTTTAATTCCTCTTCCGCAACAGTTTCCTACACCTTCCAATCTTCGCTATCAAAATGCTATCCAAAAACTAGACAATTATATTTATAAATTCATTAAGGAAAGACGTGCTAGTGGTGAAGATTCAGGTGACTTGTTATCGATGATGATGCAGGCACGGGATGAAGATGATGGCTCTCAAATGAGCGATAAGCAAGTGCGAGATGAGATTGCTACTTTAATTTTCGCTGGACATGAAACCAGTGCTAATACCTTAGCTTGGACTTGGATGTTATTATCCCAGTATCCCGAAACACAAGCCAAATTGCAACAAGAAGTCAAACAAGTATTAGGCGATCGCCCTGCGCAAATTACAGATATCCCGGCTTTATCCTATACCAATATGGTAATTAAAGAATCGATGCGACTTTACCCGGTAGTATGGTTAATTACCGCTGACACGAGTAGAGAGTGTGAAATTGGCAATTACAAAGTGCCTGCTGGTTGTGGGGTTTTTGCCAGTCAATGGGTGATGCACCGTTGGGAACGCTATTTTGAAGATGCCGAGTTATTTAAACCAGAACGTTGGGAGGGAGATTTAGAAAAACAATTACCCCCAGGAGTTTATACACCATTTGGTGGTGGGCCACGTACTTGTATCGGTAAGAATTTTGCATTGATGGAATCAGTTTTATTACTAGCAACAATTGCCCAAAAATTTGAAATAAGTCTGATTCCCAATCAATCTATTATTCCCCAACCCACAATCACCTTGCAACCGAAAAATGGCATTAAGGTATCACTAAAGCGCATAGAAAATTAAGCGCACAAGACTGCATAAGCTGAATAACTCTACCCCTACATATAAATAGAAAGAACAATTAAATCGGGTAATAAGAAACAGGGAAAAAACTAATACCCGATAATTGTCAATCTTCAATTAACAACTTTTAACAAGGAGAAATAGAACAATGACTGATTTTCCTCCAAACTTAAGTCGTGGCATGACTGGCCCTTTTGTAAAACGTTTACAAAAAGACTTGTCCGACAAAGGATATGATATCGGATCAAACGGTATTGATGGAAACTTTGACGAAAACACCGAGAATGCAGTCAAAGCATTTCAAAAAGATCAAAATTTAACAGTAGATGGAGTTGTTGGAGACGAAACAGGTAAGAAATTAGATGCTTAAGTAGCTTACACCCCACCCGCCCCTCTCCGGGGCACCCTCCCCCCTGGCGGGGAGGGTTGAGGAAAGGTTCTAAATGTATCTCACATAGATGAAATGTGCTGTGTGATTCTTTTGTTAGAAAAATTTAATGGAGAAATAAAATGAGTGTAGCCGAGAAAAATTCTGAATCACTCAATAAACCATATACTCTTATGAATAGCATTGAGAGTGAAGCCTTCAAACGTAAACTTCTATGGCATGGGATTTTTCTCTGTACTTTAGGGTTTATTGTTGGTCTATTTATACCTTTGTATGCAAATCCACGTGCTGGACTTGCTACTCATTTACTCGGTATTACAGAAGGATTATTTCTAGTAGCAATTGGTTTTTGTTATGGGGAACTAAAGTTACCGCTGGTGGTAGCAAAATTGAATTTTTGGATGCTTTTAGTCAGTGCTTATTTTGGTCTATTTGGCGAGTTTTTGGGTGCAACATTAGGTGTAAATCGGATATTGGTTGTAACTGGGATCGGTTTACCTGAAAATAATCCTTGGCTGGAAACAAGCATTGAATTAATTATTAAATGTATAAGTATTTTTATCCTTTTAAGCTGTTTTATTGTTTTGTTTGGTTTAAGAGGCACTAAAAGCAATTCAAACTTGTAAAAATAAATGAAGTAATTTCTATATAAGTACTATAAAAACAGTAAAATATTTATTTTTGAAGTATTGAATTAGTTATTAAAAGTTAATATTCACACTTATAAAAGTCGATGAATAAATTTATATCCCCATTTGTTGGTGTAATGTTATCGAGTGTAGCTGTCAGTTCGATTGCTATAGCTCAACAACAAAACTCAACGAAGGTAAATTCTGTGGAATATCTAACCTCTACTGAAACAACATCTTTAAATCTTCCTTTTTCAGAAGCTGTACGTGTCGGTAATATGCTTCACCTTTCAGGAGTTATCGGAAATATACCCGGTAAAAAAGAACTAGTCAGTGGTGGAATAACAGGCGAGACAAAACAAGTGATGGAAAACGTCAAACGCATCCTTGAGAGACATGGATCGTCATTAGATAGGATAGTTAAGTGTACGGTAATGCTCGCAGATATTAACGAATGGGGTGCTATGAATCAAGTTTATATTACCTATTTTCCCAAAAATCGCTTACCGGCACGTAGTGCATTTGGTACAAATGGTTTAGCTTTAGGCGCTAGAATGGAAATTGAATGTATTGCTACAGTTGCTAGTGTACCTTAAGGAATGCCGATCGTTTTTTAACTTAACCCCACGAATTCTATTCGTGGGATTGTGAATGAGTATCATACAGTCGGCGATTCTTGCACAGCCTGTCTTGGTACGCCTAGTTCAACAGTTGATGCCCCCCTTGATTGTGCCTTCGTTTCGCAAATATTTTATTTTAAAGGAAAGTCTCATTTTTGTACGGTAATTTAGTCACCCGGAATTACTTTTTTTTATCGTTGCACAGACTTTTGAAATTAGGAAATTAAAACTTTGAGACCAAAATCATCCTTCAAACGCTCTTCCACACTGTATTCTTTTGTCCAAGTATTCAAAGTAAAGAAAGGATTATTCGCACTTTGGATGGCTTTTTGTTGATCGATTTGAGCTTGCTTGTAAGCCATCTCTGCATTTTCAAGTTTGATGCTTTGTTCTTGGATAACAGCTTCTAAATTTTCTTCGTATTGTTGAAGTAGGAGCCTTTTTTTCGCAGCTTCAGAGTTTTTAGTTTCAAAGTTTTCCTTTGCATTTTCTACATCTTCTATGGCTTGATCTGCTTGTGTTTTGAGATAGGTATTGTCAGGTTTTGTTTCTAGGTTTTTGACTTTTTTAATTGCTGTAATCACTTTTGTTTGCCAATCTTCTTTTGCTGCTTCTGCAATTTCTTCAGCTTGATTTACTTTTCTCTGAGCATTATTTCTAATATTTTTAGCTTTATTAATCGCTTTTTGTGCATCTGCTTTAACAAACTCAAGAACTTTTTTAGTAGCTTTGACTTTATTCAATAC
>JBCBQE010000487.1:0-5474 GCA_039820385.1 Cyanobacteria bacterium J06635_10 | reverse complement strand
CTCAAGTTGGTTAAATCCTAATGTAGAGACGTAGCACTGCTACGTCTCCCATAATTGATCTCACACCAATTAATTGCCGCCATAAATCGAATATTTACCTTGCACGATCGCATTTTTAGATAAACTATTAAGATATGTAAATAAAATTGAATCAGTTGTAGCAATACCATAAAAAAGTATATCTATATCTACGTAACAATAGCCTCAGGGTATAAACCTACGGACGTATTTTTAACCGCAGATAAAAAACAGGTTTCGATCAAATGCAATTAACAACTCCCAACAGACAACTCCAAATCAACCCCGTAAGTTTTATTGCCGACTTCCTACTTACAGGAATGGTTTTTGGGCCAATTGTCGCTCCCTTTCTTGCCGCTTCCGGGTTACCAATTTTACCTAGAATTGCAAATATAATTTATTTTATGGGTGATTATGTCTGTCCTCAACCGCATATGGGAATTGAATTAGCATCACCATTTATTATGGCTGTCTGTATGCGTTGTTACGGAACCGTTATGGGTTTATTCGCTACTCGTTTACTATTTATTGGAAATAATGGGAAAGCTTTTTACTGGTTGCATCAATACGGTTGGAATGGTGCGGCGCGAGCAACAGTATTAATGATGGCGTATCCTTTGGAGATGGCGGCAGAAATTTTAGGTTGGTGGAGTTTTGATAATTTCGTTGTCGCAGTCTTTGGGTTAATTACGGGTTTGGCTTGGGGATTGTTTACCATGCCGATTTTACATGGCAGTTATAAAAAAAGAATCACACCATAATATTAGCAATACCTATTTTAGAGTTACAAATAGACAGAACTTTAATCATAAATTTCAATCTCAATTTAATAATTTAAATTTGAGAATATATCATTTTTTACAGTTAAATTTTTCATTTTTTTTAGACATAAAAAATAGGATCGTAATTTTACTAAGTAAAATCAATTAAATCATGTAAAATCTAAGTGTAGATACTGTTAATTTAATAAAGTTATTGTAAAGATTGTTTTTGCGATCGCAGCTAGAGTCGGCCTGTTAACCTCTTGAAAAACAAGAAAAATCGGATATTCAAACAGTTAATTTTCTCGATGGATGGAGTAGCTTTAATCGAGCAGAAATGCTTAAATCTTAAACAATAGTAAGGTGATGTAATTGTTTGAGTATAGGAAGAAGCGCTATTTAAGATTAATTAAATCTAGAACTTACGGTTGTTGTAAAAAACACAACGTTGAATATATTGCAACCCAAGCAAAATATCAAGATGGCCTTTTGAAAAGAAATAAATCTGGTAATCTAATCCAAAGAAGGTAAAAAAAATAATTTATCAACATCCAAAACCTCAAAAATTAAAAACCCGTAAGGTAATCGCTAATGAAATTACTAGTTACAGGAGCATCTGGTTTCTTAGGCAAGTATGTAGTTGCCTCTGCATTGCGATGTGGTTTTCAAGTACGTGCGGCAATCAGACATACTTCCAATGAAAAACGTTTACCTTGGCGCAATTCTTCAAATTTAGAATTGATACGCATTGATTTAACCCAGCCAGAAGGGCTAAAAGATGCTCTAAAGGATATAGATAGTGTGGTGCATTTAGCTGCAGCCAAACAGGGTAACTACGATACGCAGTATGCAAATACTGTTACTGCTACCGAAAATTTACTGAAAGCAATGGTAGCGGCGAATCTCAAACGCTTAGTGGCGATAAGTACATTTAGCGTATTCGATTACTTACATATACCTGATGGTGCGATCGTCAATGAAGATTCGCCTATGGAATCTCAGCCTTTACATAGAGATGTTTATGCCCAAACCAAACTGATTCAAGAAAGCCTGTTTCGAGATTTTGAACAGAGTTTTCAAGGAGAGGTGACAATTATCCGTCCGGGGATAGTTTACGGAAGAAACAATTTATGGAATGCCCATTTAGGAGTAAACGTAAAAAATCGTCTGTGGATTCGCATTGGTGGAAATGCACAACTTCCCCTTACTTACGTAGAAAACTGTGCGAGTGCAATAGTTAGCGCCCTCTTGCGTCAAGAAGCCATCGGTAAGACATTGAATATTGTCGATAATGATTTACCAACACAAAAAGTTTATACGGAAAAAATTGTCAGACTGCTACCGCGTCACCCTTCTACAATTGGAATTAATTGGAAGATAATGCGTTTGTTATCGCAGAGCGCTTGGTTATCTAACAAAGTACTATTTTTGGGTAAGATGAAATTACCCGGTATATTTGTACCAGCGAGATTAGAAGCACGTTTCAAACCCTTTCGTTACAGCAATCAAAATGCTCAACAGATATTGAATTGGCAGCCCTTATACTCTCTAGATGAAGCTTTACAACGTAGTTGTAGCGATGTTGATTTGCTTAGTGATTCGTGCCGAAGTCACTTCCGTAAATTCTTGAAATGATAGGTAGAGGAGAAGGGGAAGAGGGGAGATAATAAATGATTCAAAACTTCTCATTCCTCACTCCTGAGTATTAACTCCTAACTCTTGATAATTGATAATTGATAATTGATAATTGAACTATATGCGTATTGCTTATCTTACGGGAGAATATCCCAGAGCTACAGATACTTTTATTCAACGTGAAGTTGCCGCTCTTCGTCAACAAGGTGCGGAAGTACACACCTTTTCCGTGCGCACTACTGGTGAAGAGCATATGGTAGGAAAAGAACAAAAACAAGAGCGAAATCAAACTTTCTATATTCTTCCTCCACAACCGATAAAATTGCTTCGAGTGCATCTAAGTCTATTACTTAGTTCGCCAAAAAGATATTTGGCGGGATTGAAATTAGCTTACACAACTAGGCTACATGGATTGCGCGGAAATTTATATCAATTATTCTATTTTTTAGAAGCAGGTATTCTCGCTCAAGAAATCAAACGTAGAAGAATTCCGCATTTACATAACCATTTTGGAGATTCTAGCTGTAGCGTTGCCATGTTAGCTGCAGAATTAGGAGGCTTCAGTTATAGCTTAACATTACACGGTCCTTATATCTTCTTTCAACCGTATCATTGGAGACTAGATGAGAAGATAAACAGAGCCTTATTCGTTAGTTGCATTAGTAACTATTGCCGCAGTCAGGGAATGATATTTGCACCTGTTGAGAAATGGAATAAAATGCATATCGTTCACTGTGGAATTGATCCGGCTTTGTCCAATATTGTATCTCATCAAGGAAAAGGAAATCGTCTACTTTATGTTGGTAGACTTGCTGCTGTCAAAGGCTTACCAATTCTTTTCCATAGTTTAATCTCTCTCAAGCAACAGCATCGGGATGTCATGTTAACCGTAGTGGGTGACGGTGGCGATCGCACTTATTTAGAGCAAATGGCGGCGGATTTAGGCTTAAGTAGTAACGTAAATTTTGTGGGCTATAAATCCCAAGCAGAAGTACGTGAATACTTTGCGGAAACAGATGTATTCGTTTTATCTAGCTTTGCGGAAGGAGTACCGGTAGTCTTAATGGAAGCAATGGCAGCGGGAGTACCGGTAGTTGCTCCACAAATCGCCGGAGTTAGCGAATTAGTAGAAAATGGCGTTAGCGGTTATATCGTACCAGCTGGTGACACAGTTTCCTTGACGCAAAGCATCGAAAAACTATTGAATGACTGCGAATTAAGAACAAAATTTGGAATAGCAGGAAGAAATAAGGTAGAAAAAGAATTTAATATAAATACCGAAGCTCAAAAGCTATATAAAGTCATGAGCAAAGCTTTGCAAACAACTGAGAGTTATCAAGATTTAGAAGTTATGAGTTATGACTTAGAAGTAAGGAATAGGGCATAGGGCATAGGGCATGGGGCATGGGGAATAATATAAATCTCCCCCCATCTCCCCATCTCCTCATCTCCCCATCTCCTCATCTCCTCATCTCCCCATCTCCTCATCTCCCCATCACTTACTTAGCCCAATCCATCGGCTCTACAGGTTCAAAAGAAGTTGTCATTTTATAAGGGGAACCCGTTTCTAAAGAGTTTTGGATTGCCAAGACAAGTTCGTTATTGTGCAGCGAAAATTCAGACGAGAGTCTACAAGGGCGATTTTCCATAATTGCATCAACCATTTCTGCAACACCCCGGGAGAAATCCATTTGTTGTGCGCCTCTATATGCAAATTTAGGCGCTTTTCTCACCAAAGGATAATTTTTCTTCCAAATACCTTCAAGTCGTTTACGCCCTATGGTCAGACTCCGACGAATATAAACAGGCGTTCCATAAAACCAACAATCATCAATCCCAAGTATACCATCATCGCCAATAATCTTTAAAGAATGGTCGTGAGGTGCAACAATACTACAAGTTAATCTGGCAACCACTCCAGAAGCAAATTTGATACAAGCTACAGAAAAATCTGGAGTATCTATGTCCAAGGGTATATCAGTATGTTTATCTGGAACTACACAAGATGAAAATGCAGAAACAGTCTCCGCAGGACCAAAGAAAGCTGTTAGCCAGTTGACATAATATCCTGCGTGTTCTAACGTACAACCCACCTCAAACTCATCTTTATAAGGCCAAGGTGTACCAGATTCGCTCAACCACTTTTGATAAGGCATTTGGTGAACTAGCCCATCATCCATTTCGGCATAGACTAACCGAACTTTTCCAACTTGATTTTCTCGCAATGCCTTCCATAATGTTTGTGCGGTTTCGCTTAACAAGCTGCATGGTGCGGAGGAAAGATATAAACCTTTAGAAGCAGCAATTTTGACTAATTCTTCAGCTTGTGCCATTTCCATGGCGAAAGGTTTTTCGGAATAAACATGTTTCCCTGCCTCTAAAGCGGCCTTAGAAACTTGATAATGACTGCGAGGATTAGTTAAATTTAATACGATATCGACCGTATTATCCTCAAGGATATCAGTCAGAGTTTCATAAACGCGAGCAACATTATGGTATTGGGCAAACTTTGCTGCGCGATCGCTAATTTTATCCATTACTCCCACTAGCTTTAACTGAGGATGCATCGAGAGAGTTTTCAGGTAATAGTCAGCAACAAAACCACAACCAACAATAGCAATGGATTTATAGGATAAATTATTTCTATGATTATTTCGGTCAATAGAAGATATTGACTTTTCAAAAGACCTAAAATTGGGCTTTTTAACTAAACTAGAAACCTTAAATACATTTTTAAGTAGCATAGACTTTTCCTAATGGCTATTGGTTATTAATTATCAAGACAAAAATATTAATCCAGGTAGTTTTTAGAAGCATTTGAATTTTTAATTATTAACTCCTAACTCCTAACTCCTAACTCCTAACTCTTAACCCCTAACTCCTAACTCCTAACTTAATAACAGACGTAGCACTGCTACGTCTCTACAACTGATAACTCCTAATTCTTATTAACTAACTGCCGCACCTTTATATTCAACAATAGTGCGTTTCTTTCTTAATAAACGGGATTAATATTTTTGTCTTGATAATTAATAACCAATAGCCATTAGGAAAAGTCTA
>JBCBQE010000486.1:0-5478 GCA_039820385.1 Cyanobacteria bacterium J06635_10 | reverse complement strand
CCAATCTTTAAAGATTGGTACAAGCTAATCGCATTTCTCAAGCTGAAATAGCTAGCTCAGATTGGATTACAAGCGATGAAGATGATGCTCGTAAATTTTGGCAAACCATGGGTAAGCTATGGGCAATGCTAACAGTGTGTGGATGTAGTGATGTCCATGTGCAGAACTTTCGTGTTCATCGTAAGAGACCCCAAGTTATTGATTTGGAGGAATCTGTTAAAACACGTTTTAACACATATGGAGATACTTATTTAACTAATGGGGTGCTAAGTCAGGAATACGATCCGGGATCTAAAGAGCCAGTTGTTTCTAATGATAAAACTCTTAATGTATCTCTTAATTTTAGTTCGGAAGGTGAAAGTTTTGCCTTGAACAAACTTGTTGTTTATAAACCCGATCAAAAATCATTTGTTGCTAAACGAGAAGATTATATCAAAGATGCTGCAAAGGGTTTTATTGATACAATGTACGCTCTGAGAGATCAAAATAATAACCAAGAGATACGAACATGGCTTTTAAACGCTCAAAATATGATTGTTCGTTATGTACCTATCGCAACATCAGATTTAGCTAAGTTCCTGAGGGTTTTAATGTCCAAGAACTATGTACAAAACCAAGTACCTGTAACTCCTGAAAATTATGTTGATTTCGTTCTACATTATCCAAAATTTCCCTACAGGAAAGAGACTGATGACAAATTATTGATCGCAAGATTCACATCATATGTAACCCTTTATTATAATAAAAGGCTGGAGCGTTATTCTAATGATGAAGACCGTCGGTGGAATGCAACGCCTCGATTTGCTATTTGTCACCCAGTTCATAATTTCCACGATTTTTTCAATTTAGATGTTCCTAGCTATTATCACCGACTTAGTGATGCTCATCTGTTAAATTCAAGAGGTATGCAAGTTATTCCTTCTGATGTTTGGAATTGGTGGCAAAATGTTTTTACTCCCGATTCTCCACCTGCGCTAAGCCCTAAGACAGGACGTAATCCTCAAACCACAAATGGTGTAACTACTTATGATCCTGCTAACACATTTGATACATTTTTCCCTAACAGTCCCTACATTCTCTTCCAACAAATTTTCACGGAATTAAGAACTTGGCCTGAACAAAATTTTCAACAATTTATTCTTGATAATATTAAAGAGCTTGGAAAAGGAAATACACGAAAAATAACTGTACAAGCAGATACTTATACAGATTATATTTTGTCAGCAGATGGACAAGCTGGTGTTAACTATATTCCTCAGGGTAGAGAAAATTGATTTTCTCTAAGTAATGCTTCGGAATTTCAACTCCCCTCAGAAAATGAACCAGTTTTACTTAATGGTATGAAAGTTCTCTTCGATAAAGCAGCACCTGTATATCCCGTAAATCTTACCCCCAAAGATAAAATTCCTCCAAAAGTCTAAAAGCAGAAAATCCTAACCTACTCATTGATGACAAGTTGGGTTTTCTAAAATTAACCCAACCTACCAATATTAAGTAAGTCGGCACAAATAAATCTAACTATGTAACAGAATGTAAAGTCTACCCACTTACTTATCTAAATTCACATCTTGCACTATTCTCAACAACCGCCTTGGAATAAATTCCCAGGCTCACAAACGAAGTCTGATAAATCAGACTGGGTAAGGCTTTTAGTACGTTTTAACGTACTTTGTATATGCAGCCAAGATTAATTTCAAGGTGAGTTTTCGGGCTTAATGACAATGTTGCAAGATATCAGTAAATAAACGATAGAAAATATGAATAATATGAATCAAGAACAAGAGGAATTATTAGAATCAGATATAACCAATCAAAACTCAGAAAATCCGGTTGATGAAGTTTTGATGCAATTTTCTGAAATGATTGACATTTTAAGCGATTATGAAAAACAACGGGTTGATCCCGAAACTGGTCAAGTCATGACCATTGAAGAAATCAAACTAAGTTACCCCATTGAACTGAAGGTAACAACTGACTCTGAGGAAAAAGTGACCATTAAAAGTTCACCACCAACTCAGCGTACAGAAACTACCATTCTTCCCGTATTTCATCAAATTAAAATGCGAATCGTAAAAGACGATGGCGAGTAAATCCAACAAATCCTGGAATTTAGAAACCTTTTTAGACTCATTGATTTTTGAATTAGATCAAGCGCAAGATACTCTATCAATAAAAGGGCTAAACCGGAAACTCACCTATATGGTGAAAGATATGGAGTTGGAATTACAATTATTTCCAGAATTTGATGGAGAGCATGTCAGTTTTACCACCGCAAAACCAGGAGAAACCGGAGCTTCCAAAATTTCTTTTCAATTGGGTTCTATTCGAGATACTCAAATTCGAGAAGTTACTAAAATACCCGTTCAACATGGAGAAATTTCCATTGATGAAGTGGATATTCCCCATCACGAAAAACAACACCTGAAAAAATTAGGAATTCATTCCACCCAAGATTTAAAACGTACTATTGAAGAAAAAAAAGTTGATTTAGGGAAAACAACCAAGAACAAATTAAATTACAGCAACCTCGCAAAAGTACTTCATAAATCTCATAGGAGTGAGAATCCACCAAAAGTTTCTCAAGCCAGTATTTCTCAAGCTCAGGGGAAAAAAATATTAACTTTACAAGGAGAAAACTTAGCGATCGCATCTTCCGTAGATCAATTCCCCGCAGCTACAATCAACAATCAAAACGTTAAAGTGATTTCTGCCAATGCCAATGAATTAAAACTCGAAGTTGAAGACAATAATATTCAAGGTAAACAAAATCAGTTAAAAGTTGCTCTTGACCCCTATGCTGTTTTTACCATGAATTTGGAATCTTGAACAATTTTGAATAAATCCTTTTGATTCTGATGGGTTTTCCCACACACCCGCTCAGGGTTGTAAACCCCGAGCTAATAGTTCAAAGTCCTATGAATAGGACTAAAATTTTACCCCTCAAAATTAATTAAATCAACTACTACTAGTTCATTTCATTTATTCTGACGGGTTGTAGAGACGTTATATATAACGTCTCCCGACGTTTGAAAGAAAACGAACCCGTCAAAATTTATGCAATAGACTACTACTATTCAACCACATAAGTTATGAGGGGTGTGTATCCAATCCGCCAGGGACTGAAAGTCCCTGTCTAACAGCAAAAGTCCTATGAATAGGACTGAATTAATACCCCTCAAAATTAATGTGGTCGAACACTACCGATCTTTCTCCAGCCGTTTTGATGGGTATAGGTAAATAATTTTTTTCTACCCCCTCTTCCCCCTCTCCCCCCTCTAACCCCTCTACCTCCTCCCTACCCTAGACAAAGCACTAGTCATATTTATATGACTTTAGCTAAAAGAGCGGGGGTTTTCAACCCCAGACGGGTGTGATAGAAAACTTTTTTAATTTATAAAATTTAATTATGAAAAACTATTCTCCCAATAAAAATCGTCTCCTGGAATTAGAACAGTTTATCCACAGTCAGCGAAAAACTGTTGCGAAGAAGCAACGTCCCAAAACTACATCATCTAAAGGTAAAACTCAATATAGTCAAATTAGCTCTAAACTTAACTCTCCAAATCCTAGCCCTGGGAAATCGCCAAGAAAATCTTCCCAACCAAAAAAATGGGATAGACTAGCACACAATTTAGGAAGAAACAGAAAAGTTAGAAAAATTCATGCTTCAGAAGAATTACCAGAAATTAACTTTTCTCCCTTGTCTCCACCACCAAAACCTTCAGTCAAACCTTCCATTTCACCGAAACCAAATCAAGCGATCGCCAAAAAAACCCCTCCCCTACTTCCTCCAGCACCAAAATTAAGCGAAGCAAAGCAGGAAACTCCCCAATCTTGGCAAGAAATGGCTAGTTCCTTAAAACGACGCAAAAAATCTCGAAAGAAATCTCTTGTTCAAGAGCAATCCTTAATATTGAATAATTCTTCGGTTGTCAAAGAAGTTGGTAAACGAAGAAATCGGGAAACAGGGAGAGGAAACAATCGTAATGGGATTAATAGACAACCAAAACAAGATAATGAGCCCGGAGAACAAGAAATTAATCTAATTGAAACTCAACATTTTGACAGCAATGAACCCATAGAGATGAGTTTTAAATCCATTTATGAAGCAGAAATTGTCCCATCTATTGAAATTGAGATAGAACCTTTTGAAACTGTAATAGAAGATCAATTAACAATAGATATTGTGGAAGCAGAATATGTGGATAATTCTGTACCAGTTACAGTAGAAATAATTGAAAATAAAACATTTGTTCCAACTTTAGAAGACTCACTTGAAATTGATATCCTTCCATCAGAAAATCTCAATCTTCTTCCAGAGTCAGTAGAGCAAGCAATTGATAAATCACAAAAATCCTGGAATTGGTTCGCAAAATTGAAACATATTAGTCAACTTTTTCTTTGGACTTTAAAGTTGAAATTAGTACTTATGTTTTCCAAGAAAAATATCAATTCATTAAATATATTATTACTGATATCTTGCACCACTATCGTTAAGCTCCAATCTCCACCTTGAAATTAATCTTGGCTTCAACAAAGTACGTTAAAACGCACTAAAAGCCATCTATAGTCGGCTTTAGACGACTTTGTTTATTAGCCTGGGAATTTATTCCAAGGCGGTGAATCTGATTCTTAACAAACTCCGCGCTCCTCCGCGCTTACCTCCGCGCCACTTTGCGTTAAAAAATACATAATTCCCATTACCACTAAAATCAGATGCCAAAAATTAACAATAGCTTGTTTGATTTAGAAAAAAAAATATGCCCAAAATCTTCTAAATCTGGGAAAAAAAGACATCCACATTCCAAGGTAGAAGCCATTTCCAGTGACGACAATCAACCGATAACCATTGGGGAAGAGGTTAGTGGAATGGCGATCGATAGCAATGAACCCATTGAACTAAAGTACGATAATCAAGAAGAGAGCTATGTTCCCATAGCCATGAGTTATAGATTTTCTTCAGCACCAGATGTGAAAGGTGAAACAGAAGCTTTTGAAGTAGAATCCTTTGCTTGGCATGATGAGGATGAAGACGAATCCAATGCTCAAGCCTTTGATTGGCATGAAGAAAATTGGAAATCCTCAGAAAATGAACACCAAGCACAAGCATTGGATTTCAATGATGATAAACAAGAAACAAAAGCTCCATCCTTTGATACAGATATCCACAAAGTAGAAGCAGAAATTCTCCCCCCAGTTGAAGAAACAGCCAGTCAAGCTTTTAGTGAAGATGATTTTATGGCTGACTTACAAGCAATTATTCAAGGGGAAAAAGTTTACGATAAAAGTAGTCAAAAAGCCGTTTCTTTATCTAATACTGAAAACTCTAATCCTACTCCACCCACTGTACCAGAAGAATCTCAAACCATTGAGGAAAATACAAATCCTCATGGTGTGTTTGATAAAATGGCAAAACACATGGCTGTCAATCAAGTTTCTTCACCGTTTCAAGTGGAAAAATCTGATAACATTTTCGAT
>JBCBQE010000485.1:0-5495 GCA_039820385.1 Cyanobacteria bacterium J06635_10 | reverse complement strand
CAAAATTTCTCCTATAGGACCACCAATAGTTTTGGCGATTAAATCAATAAATAACAACATTAAAATTACCGCAAAAGTGAGAACTGCGGATAAAATTGTGCTGTTAGTCAAAGACGAAATAAACATTCCCAAAGATAAAATTGATGCTGCAAGCAAAATTAATCCGAAATGAGCGAGTAAGGGAATTATAAAATTAGCTGCTGGTTCTGATGCACTTAAAACTACGGCTTCTAATACCATCAGCGGTAAAATCAATGTGATGAAAAATGTTAATACACCTAATAACTTTCCTACAGCTACTGCCCAGTTAGTGATGGGAGATGTGGCTAAAAGTTCCAAAGTTCCGCGCTTGCGTTCTTCTGCATAAAGCCCCATAGAAAGAACCGGCAATATGAATAATAAAAGCCATCCCATTCTGTCTAAAAATGCTTTGATAAATTCGTAGGGAACATCTATAGCAGGTATTGGAAATCCAAATCTTTGTGCCCTTAATTCTAAATCCGCAACTGCTGCTAAAATCCCTTCTGGACCTAATAAAATTAAGACAAAAAATAATCCAGCTAAAAACCAAAAAATACCGGCAATGGCGTAAGCCAAAGGCGATACAAAATAGGTTTGTAATTCTCGACGATAAATAGCAATTATATTACCCAGTACTATACCCATTTAAGCCGCTTCTCCAACATTTACTTCCTCATCTTCTGTCTGGGTTTCGTCTTGTTTCTCTTCCCGAGTCAACTGTAAAAATACATCTTCCAAGGTAGCGTTAATCCGCCGCATTTCGTGTAAACCAAATCCCGCTTGATACAAAGCAGAGGCGATAGTGTTTCCCGGTTCAGTTCCCGGTTCCGATACTACCCGCATTCTGACGCGGTTTTGTCTGAGTTGTTTTTTACCGCCAACCACCGATTCTACCAAGTTAACACCAGGTAAATTTTGCAACATTTGTTTAGCTAAAGCAGCTTCTCCTTCAATTTCTAATTCGTAACCGGAACCGCCGGTTAACTCATTCATTAAATTGTCTAGTGTATTAGTTGCGACAACTTTTCCGCTATTGATAATTGCTACGCGGTTACAAGTCATGCTAACTTCTGGCAAAATGTGCGTAGAAATAATAATTGTATGACTGCCAGCGAGGCTTTTAATTAAATTGCGTACATCTATGATTTGTCGGGGATCTAGTCCCACCGTAGGTTCATCAAGAACGATCGCAGGTGGATCGTGGACAATTGCTTGAGCAATGCCAACTCTTTGACGATATCCTTTAGAAAGTTTGCGAATTAATACGTGGCGCTTTTGGGTTAAATTACAGCGTTCCATTGCTGCTTTTACTTTAGTTTTGCGATCGCCAGCGCTAACCCCCTTAATACGTGCGACAAAAAACAAAAAACCTTCCACTGTCATTTCTGGATACAGCGGTGGATTTTCTGGTAAGTAACCGATTTTTTGTCTTACCGCCAAAGAATTCTCATGGACATCAAAACCAGCAATTCGCGCCGTACCGCTCGTTGCGGGTAGATAACCAGTTAAAATCCTCATGGTAGTGGTTTTTCCGGCACCGTTAGGTCCTAAAAAACCCAAAATTTCTCCTTCTTCAACACTGAAAGTAACATCCTCTATAGCTGAGGTAGAACCGTATACTTTATTCAGATGCTCAACTTCAATCATTTAATTCAAATGCTACGCTTGGATACAACAAATTTATATTAATACCAACAACCATTATCAATAATAATAAACCTTCACTTTAGAGTAATTGGACGTGGGGTATAGGACATAGGACATGGGGTATTGCAAAATTAAGGACTGACGGAGTTTTAAACTTTTTTCAACACCCGAACTACAAATATACTAGTATTTTTTGTGACTTACAAAGCAGAAAAAATGAGTATAAAACACTATGTTATATAAAACATATAAAAAGTGAGGGTATACGGTATTACATATTATTGAACAGTTAACAGTTAACAGTTAACAGTCAACAGTTAGTTCTCCAAGTGCCCGTGCCCCATGCCCATTCACGCCTTTGGCGTGCGAGCGTAGCCCAATGCCCAATGCCTTTCTTAATAAACAATGGTGAATTCGAGCTTAACTGCGACAGTTTATGTCAACCCAGTCACTGGAAGTGATACCAATAATGGTTCGAGATTGTCCCCCTTTAAAAGCCTTACTCATACCTTAAATTCTGTTCGTCCACCCGTAATTATTCAATTAGGTTCTGGAATTTATCATGCTCCAAATGGCGAAGTCTTCCCACTAATTGTTCCCGGTGGCGTTTGGATCGTGGGTAATGAAGCAAACAAAGGTGGAGGTATTTTAATTGAGGGAAGTGGTGACTATCAAACTAAAAGCTTTGGCTTACAAAATATAACCCTAGTTCTTGCGTCAAATGCCCAATTAATGGGTGTAACTGTTACAAATCCGATTAATAAAGGTACCGGTGTTTGGATTGAATCGACTTCGCCTACTGTCGCTAATAATACTTTTATAAAATGCCGTCGAGAAGGAATATTTATTAGCGGTAATGCCAAACCGGCTATTTTAGATAATATTTTTTTCCAAAATGCTTCTGCTGGATTGGTGATGGCACGCAATTCTAAAGGCGAGGTATTACGAAATGTGATGCAAAAAAATCCTATCGGTATCGCCATCAGCGATTTTGCCGCGCCTTTGGTAGCTAATAATAAAATATGGTCAAATCGTACGGGGATCGCTTTGTCCCGAGAAGCACGCCCGGTACTGAGAAATAATCTGATTGCCGATAATTTTTCAGGGGGTTTGTTGCTTAACGGTAATTCCACTCCCGATTTAGGTAGCTATCAAGACCCCGCTGGTAATACTTTTCGCGATAACAATGAATATGATATACAAAATGCTACTTCAAGCAAATTGGTATCAGCAGGTAATTTATTAAATCCAACCTTGGTAAAAGGATTGGTAGAATTTGTTGCTACCACCACAGATAGTCCCAAACAGTTATCTGTTAATAGTAGTTTCCCCGATTTAAACGGACATTGGGCAGCACTTTTTATCGAAGCATTGTACGAAAAAGGATTAATTAGCGGAGATCAAAATGGTACATTTGCACCAGAAGCCCCTATTAGTCGCGCGGCTTATGCTGCAGTTATTTCTAATACTTTTAAATTCGCGTTAAAAAATAAAGTAAGTAAATTCACAGATATTCCAGCAGACTTTTGGGCAGCCCCCGCTATTTATCGCAGCGCTAGTATGGGCTTTATCGGCGGCTTTCCCGATGGTTCATTTCGTCCAGACCAAAATTTATCTAAAATTCAGGCAATAGTCTCAATTGTTAGGGGTCTAAAACTCAAGGGCGGAAAACCGAACATTTTGACCACCTACCGCGATCGCGCTCAAATTCCTAGTTATGCTACCAACGCAATGGCGATCGCTACCCAAAAGTTATTAGTGGTAAATTACCCCCAGACTGAGCAATTGGAACCTTTAAGGGATATTAGCCGTGCTGAGGTGGTAGCGTTGATTTATCAAGCCTTGGTACTTTTGGGTAAGCAAAAAGCGATAGTTTCTCCCTACATCGTTAAACCCGATGTGGATATACCTTCATTTACCGATTTAACAGCACATTGGGCAGAACCATTTATCCGAAGTTTAGTTAGCCTAGATTTAACTGGCGGTTACGCTGACGGCACATACAAACCGGATACACCAATGACAAGGGCGCAATACGCCGCCTTAATCGTGAAAGCTTTTAATCCTACACCAAAGCGTTATTTGGGTGATTTTTTCGACATCCCACCCATTTTCTGGGCATATAAAGCCATTAAAGCTGCTGCACAGGGCGGTTTTGTGGGAGGATTTAGTGATGGTACCTTTCGTCCTCAAGAAAAGGTGCAGCGATTACAAGTGATTGTTTCCCTTGTCAACGGGCTTGGATTACCAACAGCTCACGATCGTGTTTTACATAACTTTACAGATGCTCAAACCCTTCCCAAATATGCCCGAACGGCAGTTGCAACTGCTACACAACAAAGAATTGTGGTAAATTATCCAGACCCACTTAAAATCGAACCAAAACGGGAAGCAACGCGAGCTGAAGTCGCAGCAATGGTTTATCAAGCACTGGTAGCCATAAAGCGCACGCCTCCCATTAATTCACCCTATATAATTTTTCCTACCGGCAATTGACCAGTAGAATATATTCACGATGTTATTTGTAATTAGCCGCAACGCCAGACGAGTCAATTACCTGTGGTTTACCGTAGACTTGCAACGGCCCTACCTTAGATAACCGCTGTAATTGACTAGCCCAGCAGTTGCCCAATCTTGGCCAAGAACCTGACGAGTTTTTCGTCTCGCTTGTATTATTTTAAACGATCTTGGTAAATTGCTGTTAGAGAGTACATCGACCATTATCGGTGAGGTATGGTACCTAAACGAGTTTGCTAGTTACTAGGATTAGATTTATTCAAAAACTAGCACCTATCCACGACATACCAACTTGGCATTCCTCGCCCAATAAATTGCAAGTCTCTTGCTGGCAAATAAGATAAAGGCAATTTGTATTTTGTAAAGAACTGTACCCAGAGTACCGCTCTTAAACCGCCATTAGATATAGGTTACACCGTTCTCGGTGAAGGCAATTCTAAACATTTAGGAGCGCTACCCAATGAAATAAGAGATACTTGGGAATAGTACACCGTATCAAAAGGCACTTTATTTTTTTTGCAGATGGTAGCAGAATATATGCCCATCATCCCCAGTTCCCGATCCATGTTCACCCAAACCTCGAACGTGACTAACAATTTGGCAGTATCCTTGTTAACACATTATAGTTTTGATCTCGGTGGGTATGGAGCCAGCGAGTTAGTCAAACGTTGGGAAAAACAATATCCATCGAATTGGGTGCATCTGGCAGCAATAGAAGCATTGTATCAAGGACGTTACAAAGCAGTTTCGGTACAGCAAATATTAACTCTTTGGTTGAGAAGAAATCATCCTACCTATCATTTCAACTTCGAGTTTGAACGCTTAATTTGCAACAACTTACCGGAGGATTTGAAATGGAATAGCTTGCCACCAGCATTACCGACTGTGAATGTGAGTAATAGTTCTACTATCAAGGAGGCAATGAGGAATTACCAATTATCGCAAACAGTAAATTCCTCACATCAAAGAAATCTTCAAAGGCAAGAAGCCACAGAAGATCCAGTAGAAGCAAACAATTATCATACACCAGAATTAGTAAGTGCCGAAGCCAAAGAAAACTTCAATGCTCAAAATGCACCAAAAGCACTTCCCGCCTCATCTGGTATGGTTTTATCCACGCCCAAATCCCAAACATCAACCATCCGTAACTCAAGCTCACCAACCTTAACAGAAATAAGAAACCATGTTGTTACAGATTCGGCAAGTAAAGAATTAGAACAAAAAGAATTAGAACAATCGGAATCCGAGGAAAAACCTTTAATTCCCAAAACTCTAGCAAAGCTTCTCCCCCCATCTCCCCATCTCCCCAT
>JBCBQE010000484.1:0-5498 GCA_039820385.1 Cyanobacteria bacterium J06635_10 | reverse complement strand
TCTCCTCTTAACACCCTAAAAACTAATGCTTCCTCCGTTTGTTGTTTTTTATTCCCTATTCCCTATTCCCTATTCACTGTATTTACAAAAACTAAACTTCCAATTTAACCTGAGTTACACCACGACGCATTTTATGCTGTCTCTGTATCCAAGATTGACGAATTCCCTTACTTAATAAATAAGCTAATCTAAAAACAATTTTTCGTAAAAATATATTTTTGGGAAATAATTTTTGTTGTCTACCTTCTTCCTTTTGAAGTTGTTGAATGCGAATAATTTCTGGTTCTCTTTCTTTCTGAATTTGTGACAAGACTCGATCAATTTCTTTGTTCTCAGCTTCTGAAAGTAACAGGGGTACAAGATAATTTATAGCTACAATTACATCACGAAATGCAACATTAATTCCTTGAGCGCGAATGGGAGACATGGGGTGAGCAGCATCACCTAGAAGCATAACCCCCGGAGTATGCCAACAGGGACAAAGTCCGACTACAACTGATAGTTTAATGGGTTTTTCGATAGTTTCTGCATAGTTTAGAAAATGTTCTGCTAACCATGAAGGTGATAGTGATGCAAACATTTGTGCCCATTCAGTTTTTGTTCTGTCACTATTTCCGTTATTATCTTCAGATAAAGTCCAAGCAAGATGCAATTTCCCTTCCTCAGCTCCATGAAATACGGCAAATGCATTTTCGCCATCTCCAATAGCAGAAAATACATTTTTATTTACAAAACGAGGATTTGCAGCAAGTTTAAACCACAGCACATCCATACTTTTTGGCTGTCGTTCCAATTTTAGTCCGGCGCGTTGTCTAATAACCGAATTACGTCCATCTGCACCAATTACTAAATCAGCTGTAATTTCTCTTCCATCAGCTAATTTCATACCCGCTACACGATTGTCAATCCGAAGCAAGTCTTTAACAGTCACGCCTTGTATGAACTCAAAATTCTTATATTTCCGAGCTTCTGCGATCGCAGCTTCAAGTAAAGGTGGTTGAGAAACTAAAGTACATGGTTGAGAATCCGCTTCTATGGGTTCATCAACCCGAAATAAAGACTTTTTATCTAAAATAAATTCCCATGCATCAAGTTGTCGATGAGGAATTTGCTCAAGTATATTAGATAACCCCATTTCTTGAAGGGCATCTAAACCACTTGGCATTAATCCTTCCCCGCGAAAGACTCGATTGAAATCGTGAGCAGCTTCAACCAATGTGACTGCAATACCCCTTTGTACAAGCATTAAGGCAAGTGTCACACCAGTGGGACCACCTCCTGCGATCGCAACTTTTTTCATAATTTACGGCTCGGCTGAAAACAGCATAAAAATTATTTACACATAGATAACATTAGATAACTTTTATGCCTGAATCTATGTAATTTTACTTTGGTCAAAAGGGTATAGAAGGTGGTTAATTAAAATTTTTTCTAACTATCTAACCAATTTTTTGTAAAATTTCCTCATCAATAGAAAAATCGATTTCTTTTCGATCTCGTTCGGATGTCAAATAATCGTTCTTAAATGAATCCTTCAAGCCAGAAATTAAATCGTAATCTGGGTGCCAATCCAATTGTGTCATGGCTTTGTTAACCGACGCGAAGAAATGCTGCATTCTCATAGGAAAAGCTTTACGCTTGCCAAAATCAAACTTTTTCGGATCGTAATGGACTATTTGAATATCTTCGGGTGATTTACCGGCAGCGACTGCACAAGCACGGGCTAAACCGTCAAAAGTAATGTAACGACTTCCGGAAATGTTATAAATTTGCTTGATAGCTGTAGAATTGCCTATAACTTGGACCATTGCCTTAGCTAAATCTTTAACATGACCTAACTGAGTAATATGTAATCCGTTACCGGGAATGGGAAGCGGACGATCTCGAGTAATTCTATCAAAAAACCAAGCTTCTAAATCATTATAGTTTTGAGGTCCATAAATATAAGTGGGACGAATTGATGTAAAGGGGAAATCATTCTCTGCAAGAAAGCTTTCGGTATGATGCTTACCTTTGTGGCGACTTTTGGGATCTACGGCATCTCCTTCTATATGAGGTAAAGTGTCAGATTTGAGATAAACTCCAGCAGAACTCATATAAACGAAGTGCTGCAAACGATTTTGAAAAATTTCTGCTAACGGTTGGGTATCAGTGAGTTCCCTTCCATTATTGTCAAAAATGACATCAAAATTTTCGTTTGTTAACTTGTCTTTTAACTGGTTTGCGTCAGTACGGTCACCTGTAATCTGCGTTACCTTCTCAACAGGTGATGGACGATGACCACGATTGAAGAGTACCACCTCATGTCCTTGTTCTACCAATAGTTTAGTTAGATAGACACCGATAAACCGAGTGCCCCCCATGATTAAAATTCGCATAGAACCCCTGCTATATATGCTACTTGTTTGCAAACAGTCTGAAAATGAAGAATCTAGAATGTAAGTAAAAAAAGTCTACATATTCCTTCAAGCATTATCTTTAGTAACGCCACAGATGTAAAAACTTCATCCTTTTTGAGATTATCAGAAATCGCGAAACGCAAAACTTATTCCTTCAGATATGACGGGCACCCATAAGAATTTTTTGAATCTAAAAAAATTCTTATGGGAACCCTTGACATGTAGCGCCAGGTTGCTTTCTTAAGCTGCGTTTTTTCCAGATTTGATGTCTCACCTCGGGCGGGCATACCCCTCTAAAGTGCAAACCAGTAACTCCGTCACAGAGTGTGTGAACCAAGTATCGCAGGCTTTATAAGCAGCTCTATCGTAAGGTTGTGGTAACATCCGCAGGAACTTATATTGTGGGAATTACGTCACTTTTCGTGGTTATTAACTTTCCGTTCAATAAAAAAAACGGAGAAACTTTACATTCTAACAGCCAAAAGCGGCTTCAGTTGACATTCTACATATAGGATTGTCAGGTGAAATAAAAAGCGCACTTCTTATGATGCTCTCATCTCAACTATATCCCTTGATACCTATTAAGCGTGCTTATTGCACAATCGAACAAAATATTTTAAAAAAGCAAAAATCCTGGAATATTGAGAGAAAACGAGGAGCGCCCTTGATGTGAAAATTTCTCGCCAAGAGACTTAAGCTATCTTGATTATATATACGTATATATACGCTTTGACAGCTGAAACTCTGTTTATTTAAGACGCGGTAGATGTCTTGGAGTGGTAAATCTACAACTGGTGACAAGAATTTTGATATTTCGTACAAATGTTCTTTATCTATGAATGCTAGCTGTGCCTTTAAAGTATGCTTTGGTGCATGAGTGGCTTACACCCGAAGCAACAGGTGGTTCAGAACTCGTAGTACGGGAAATTTTGAATCATATTAATGCTGACTTGTATGCTCTCATTGATTTTGAATCTAGTAATCCGGAAAGTTATTTATATAAACGTCAGATTGGCACAACATTCTTACAGTATTTACCCTCGTCAAAAAAAGGTGTTCAAAAATACTTACCATTACTGCCATTGGCTATTGAACAACTGGATGTACGCCAATATGATGTAATTCTTTCTTCATCTCACGCCGTTGCGAAAGGGATTTTAACGACTCCCGACCAACTGCATATTTGTTACTGCCATAGTCCCATGCGTTACGCTTGGGATTTAACTTTTGATTATCTACGAGAAAGTAAACTGGGACGAGGCATGGCTGGATGGGGAACGCGTTATTTACTGCATTATTTACGGCAGTGGGATGTTTTGAGCGCTAATCGAGTTGATTACTTCATTGCCAATTCAGCACATACCGCACGTAGAATCTGGAGATGTTATAGAAGAGACGCTACAGTCATCTATCCACCAGTAAATACCGATGATTTTCCTTTTTTATCGCAAAAAGAGGATTTTTACCTTACGGTTTCCCGGTTAGTGAGTTATAAGCAAGTAACCTTAATTGTCAAAGCTTTTAATCAACTCAAAAAACCTTTGGTAGTAATTGGCACTGGACGTGATATGGATAAAATCCTTAAGATAGCCAAATCTAACATACAAATACTAGGATGGCAGCCGGAGGATATGGTAAAAAAATATATGGCCAATGCCCGAGGTTTTGTGTATGCAGCTTGTGAAGATTTTGGTATTGCCTTAGTCGAAGCACAAGCTTGTGGCACTCCGGCGATCGCCTATGGTGCTGGTGGCGCTTTGGAAACGGTGCGAGATATTCGTTCCCATGGGGATACAGGAACGGGTATATTTTTCCAAAAGCAAACAGAAGCATCCTTAATCGAAGCAGTAGAAACTTTTGAAGCTAACAGAGGAAAATTTAATCCTGAATATGCGAAAAAGCACGCTGCTCAATTCTCTAAACAAATGTTTGCTTCTCGTTATCTCAACTTTGTTGATAAATGCGAGAAAAAAAGCAATACAAGGAAAATGGAAACTTGATTCTTCACATTGTTTGAGAGGATAAAGTAAATTTGCTTCCCAAGCACTTTTAAAAGCTCTATAAGCTTTAAGATTGGGACTATGTGTGGTGTGGATTGTAAGGAGTATAATGACGGCACAGACCTCATTCCTCTCCGGTAAGATTACGCGTACTTTTTTTAAACGCGGTCACCAAAAAAAGAAGCCAAAATTTAAACCCCTAGGTTTTTATTTTGAAGCTTTAAACGGAGAGAGAGCTAAGCGACTGTTCGATATAATATTTTCCCTGTTAGTACTAATTCTGTTTTCTCCTGTTTATTTAATTCTGGCTTTGCTGATTGCTTTAAGCTCGCATGGTCCAATTTTTTACATTCAGGAACGAGTCGGGAAAAATTACAAGCGGTTTAATTGTATTAAATTTCGCACAATGGTGAGCAATGCGGATGAAATTTTGATACAGATGATGGAAACGTCGCCCCAATTTCAAAAAGAATTTCAGAGCAATTTTAAACTGAAAAAAGATCCTAGAATTACAAAAATCGGTAAGTTTTTGCGAATTACTAGTTTGGATGAATTTCCACAGTTTTGGAATGTTCTGAAAGGGGATATGAGTGTTGTGGGCCCTCGACCTCTTGTAGCAGAAGAATTACCGAAATACGGTTGCCATATCAATCAGGTATTAACTATCAGACCGGGAATTACTGGATTATGGCAAGTTTCTGGACGTAACGACATACCTTATCCTAGAAGAGTTCAAATAGATTTGTACTATGTAAAATTTAGAAATTTTTGGCTAGATTTATGGATTGTTTTGAAAACGATTGGTGTTGTTGTCATACCGAAAGATAACGGAGCTTATTAGTCAGAAGGCTCGATTTGATTATAGGGGCAACTAAATTGCCCCATTCAAGAAGTTACTACATTTTCCTCTGAAAATAATTTATAGTAAAGTTTATTTTTTAAACAAAATATTTCTGTAGTTATACTATTCCTATACTAAACTTAGAAAAACAATGAATCTGCTGAAAATACAACTTTTATTCACAAAATATGGCTAATACTATTTAGCTTAAGATAACTCATCTATTTCAATTTATTTGTATTAGATTATAAACAATAA
>JBCBQE010000483.1:0-5511 GCA_039820385.1 Cyanobacteria bacterium J06635_10 | reverse complement strand
AGTTGGGGGTGTAGATTTTCTTCCCCCCAAACGCATCCTCGACAGATTTTGGATTAAAACAGTTAGGAGTGAGTAGTCAGTAGTGAGTAGTGAGTAGTTGAGAATTAAGAATTTTATTCTCCCCATCTCCCAATCTCCCCATCTCCCAATCTCCCCATCTCCCAATCTCCCCATCTCCCAATCTCCCCATCTCCCCATCTCCCCATCTCCCAATCTCCCCATCTCCCCCTCCCCTAATGGGGATAATGGTGTCCATATGCTCCTGTTTCAGGTTGAAAGGGTAAAGTATCCTCTGTTACTTGTAAACCAAGCTGTTCTAACATTTTACGTAACACTGAATCGGTCGAAAAACGCAAATAATTTGGTGTAATTTCTAACTGTACATGACGATTGCCCAAGTGATATGCAGCTTTAATTAAATCTAGCTGATTTTGGGCAATTACTGTTAAAACTGGTTCTGGTTTCGCGATAATTTCGATCGAAACACCATTGGTTTCATCTTTTAGAATATCGCCATTTTGCAACACTGTTCCCCTGGGTAAGCGCAAACACACCATTTGTCCATCAGAAGCTGGGAAGCGATGTCTTGAGCGAGTGCGCTCTTGTGCGGTTAGTGAAAGCGTTAAATTAACCCTGGAATTAGGGTTTGGGGTTTGACGTTGGGTGAAAGTTAACACTATCGGTTAATTATCAACAATAATTATACTGAAGTTTAGCTTGAAGAATACAATACATCTTCTACTACTAATTTCTGAGAAATATTTATGTATTAATAAACTCCTTTTAAATCTCTCTTCTACTTCCTACTTGCTGCTCTGAAATTACTAGTAATAAACATGGCTACAAAATAAACTAATAATCCCGCAGCCATTCCGGGAAGTACTTCGTAAACAAGCCTTGATAATTCGGGTGTTGTTCTCCATATTAAGGCGGTTAATATTCCAACTACCATCATTGCGATCGCGACGGTTTTATTGATCGGTTTTTGTAATACGCGTACTATGAATAAAGGTCCTAATGCTGAAGCTAAAGCAGACCAAGAAAAGAGGACTAAAAACAATACACTTTGGCTTCCGAATAAGGCAATTACAAAGACTATTGTCGTTACAGTCAAAGTACCTAATTTAACAAATTTATAAGAATGAGCAAACTGAGGAAAAATATCTTGGCTAAGGGCTGCCGAGCATGAAATTATCTGTGAATCTGCTGTAGACATTGTTGCAGAAAATACTCCTGCTAACATCAATCCGACTAGGGCAACGGGTAATAATTCTAAAGATAGCAAGGGTAATACTAATTCTGGATCGCTGTTGTTTAATAATTCGGGTAACAATACCCGTCCAGATAAACCCACACCAAGAGAAGCGAATGAGGTGGTTAAGCCAGCGATCAGTTTGATATTTCGAGCTTTGGCGACATTTTGCGGATTGTCAATTGCCATTGCACGCACCATAATGTGAGGTTGCCCTACTACGCCAAATCCAGCTACCATCCAACCGATAAAGTAAGGTATAAAACCTAATGGTAAATTTGCTGGACTTAAGTTTACCAAACCTGAATCAATTTCAGCTAATTGCGTCCAAAGTCCATTGAATCCACCGCATTTTGCAACCGAAACAACTAACAACAATACTAACGAAACAATCATAATTATTGACTGTATCGTATCCGTCCAAATTGAGGCGCGGATACCTCCAGAAAAACAGTAGATTACAACAATTATAGTTCCAATAATAATACCGATACTGTAATCCCAGTTAAAAATTGCACTGAGTGCTTTGCTTCCGGCTACAAGTTGTGCTGCAGCATAAGGACCTAGAAAAGCTATGGTAATTAAAGCTGAAATCACGGTAATCTGGCGCACACCGTTGGTATTTTGACCTAAGAAACCAGAAACTGTCTCTGAAGAGGTTTTTTCGGAAATTTCTCTTAATCTTTTGAAAAAAAGCCACCAAGCAATATAATCTCCTATAGTCCAACCAATCATTAGCCAAATAGAAGAAATTCCTGCTTTATAAGCAAAACCAACTTGGCCGATAAATAAGAAGCCACTTTGCCCAGTAGACATAGCTGAAAGCGCTGTTAGCCAAGGGTTTACATTTCTACCTGCTAACAGATAATCACTAGTATTATTTTGCTTTTGAGTTGCCGAATAAATCCCGACTACCGTAAACAAAAGCATAAAAGCAATGAAAGTAATCACAATCCAAATTTGATTTGTCATTATTTTGCTATTGAAATATTTAGCTTTATTTTTTCTCGATTCGCTCGATGGCTAAGAGTCAAGGGCATTCATACTTTATATTTAATTTTTCATATTTTCCTGAAATTGGGAATCATTATTTACACCAAAAGGTCTTTTCTTTTCATGACAGTCTTAATACTATTTTAATTTTGTATTCATATAAATAAAAACTTCTCGGCACTCTAGAAGCAGATTATACAAAATTGATATTAAAAATAAATATAAAATGAGAAAACATAACTTCTCAGCACAATACACAATGGGCAATTAGTCAATAAATTTCAACATATATAGACATTCTTCATGTTACTTATATAACATATGTAACCTTAAACCAAATATTATCAGTTTTGTATATCAATATTCAAATCAAAGTAAATCTTGGCCAACCGTAAAAAATCTGACTATAATATATGAATTATTGCAAAATATACATAAATATATAATTAGAAATACTTTAAAACTGCTTAAAAATACTGTTATACAATCGGGGCTGTTTAATGTATTAAGCATTGCGATAATTCAGAATCAGCCAATTTTATATTTTATATTTTAGTTTTAAGCGAAATAGTCAACTGCGGTCATTAAAGTTACTCATTTTAAATCTGTGTCAAGTTTATATACAAAACCATAATTTTGTCACGTAGTAGCAGCTTAAACTATAACATTTTCAAATCCTCCTGTATTTGTCCATGGGGTTAATCAAAAATCGATTGACTTTGGTTTTTCTAAGAGTAATTTTCGGAGACAGAAAAAAATGGGCTTGCAACCACCAATACCGAACAACGAACTAGCAAGATTAGCAGCACTTCACCAATATCAAATACTGGATACTCCTCCAGAGAAAGTATTTGATGATTTTACCTTTTTAGCGGCACAAATTTGTCATACCCCCATTGCGTTGATTAGTTTAGTAGATGGCGATCGCCAATGGTTTAAATCGAAGATTGGTGTAGACGTAGACTGTACTAGTAGAGATGTAGCCTTCTGCGCTCATGCGATTATGCACTCCGAACCTTTTATTGTCCCCAATGCTTTGAAAGACTCAAGGTTTGCAGATAACCCTTTAGTTATTCAATCACCCAATGTTCGCTTTTATGCTGGGGCACCTTTAATTACACCAGAAGGATTTTGTATCGGAACCTTATGTGTAATTGATACAGTACCACGGAATTTAAGTTTAGAACAACAAGAAGCATTAAAAACATTAAGCAATCAGGCGATCGCGCAGTTGGAAATGCGACGTAATGTCATCACCATATCACGTAGCATCATAGCGCGACAGGAAAAAGAAGCTAAAATACGCCGTAATCTTGAGTCTATCGAAGTAATTTATCGACAAGGATTAGATAAAGCACAAAGAGGAGATTACGAAGCAGCAATAGCACATTTTAACCAGTTTTTACAACTCCAGCCCAATGGAATTAAAGCCTATTATCAAAGAGGATTAGCCCTTCACAAGCTTGGAGACTACCAAGGTGCAATTGCAGATTTAAATCTATACTTGCAATCTAACCCCAATGATGCTGAAGCTAGATACAGTCGAGGACTTATTCGTTCTCAACTTGGAGATTATAATGGAGCAACCGCCGATTATACACAAGCTCTAAGCATTAATTCTGACTATATTGATGACTATAGCTCGGAATTGATTCTTCCTAAAATTGAAGATAATTATGGAGAAATAACTCTCGATTCCATTGAAGATAAATCAATCAAATCGGACTATACGGTTACTGTTGATTCTAATATTATTAGTTCAGAACTTAGTAACGAATATCATCGAGTAGTATCTAAATCTACTGAAATTTTACCATCGAAACCTCAAGATGCAGAAGTTTATATTAATCGGGGTAACGATTATTATCAAAATGGAGATTACAGTAAAGCTGTAGAAAGCTATACCTTAGCTTTGCAATTTAATAGTAACAATGCCGAAATCTATCTAAATCGTGGTGATGCTAATTATAAGTTAAAGAATTATAGTCAAGCAATCGATGATTATAACCAAACTTTACAGCTTAACCCCAAAAATGACAAAGCTTACATCAATCGGGGTAATACTTATTCCCATCTCAAAGATTATGGTAAAGCAATCGAAGATTACACCCAGGCTTTGCGACTAAACCCTAACAATGACAAGGCTTACATCAATCGAGGTAATGCTCGTTCTAAGCTTAAAGATTATACCGGCGCTATGGATGATTATAAAAAGGTATGGTCTCCGAAGGTATAAGATATGGGGAGATAGGGAGATGGGGAGATGGGGAGAATAAACTATTTTTAACTCCTCACTCCTAACTCCTAACTCGTGTCTCCTAACTTTTGCGAAATAATTTATTTTCTCTACGTTTGTGTTTTTTGTATATAGGAGATATGCTTAAAGATTGGAACGGCTAGTACTTCGGCAATTGAGAAAAAAGATTTATGAGTTTGATTTTAACCAACGATGACGGTATAGATGCTCCGGGTATTCAAGCACTACTCAAAGCTATAGAAAAATCGAAAATCTCATCTCAAGTTATTATCGCCGCTCCTCAATCACAGTTTTCCGGTTGTGGACACCAAGTTACCACGGCTAGCCCCCTAACCCTACAGCGTCGCTCCGATACCGCATATGCGATCGCAGGAACTCCGGCAGATTGCGTTCGTTTATCCGTTACCCATATTTGTCCCGAGATCAAATGGGTATTATCAGGAATTAACGCCGGGGGTAATATGGGAGTTGATTCTTACCTCAGCGGCACTGTTGCTGCTGTAAGAGAAGCAGCAATGCACGGTATTAAAGCAATCGCAATTTCTCAATACAAGAGAAAAGGTTGGGAATTTAACTGGGATAATTCAGTAAAATGGACGGCCAAACTTCTAGCTGATTTATTGAATCGTCCATTACCGCCAGGAAATTTCTGGAATATTAATTTACCACATCTCTCACCAGAAGAGGCAGAACCAGAAATTGTCTTTTGTAGCCCTTGCACTAAACCTTTACCAATTAATTATCGTACCGAAGGCGATAAATTTTATTATGTAGGCGAATACGCCAAACGAGAAAGAACCCCCGGTAGCGATGTAGATATGTGTTTATCAGGAAAAATCGCCGTTACTCAATTAACAATAAACAATTGATTAATCTCCATCTTCCGCTTCTAGAATATTCATTAAACGGTTTAGTGTTTGTGTGAGCATAGTAAGCCTTTGCAGAGTATCATCTTGACTTTCTGCAAGAGTTTGCACTGCGTCGCACAACGCTAATATTTGATACCCTT
>JBCBQE010000482.1:0-5514 GCA_039820385.1 Cyanobacteria bacterium J06635_10 | reverse complement strand
TTTTTTAATAAAGTACTGCTTTTTTTGTCTGCTAATAATAAAACCAAGCGGGAACGAAAAGAACGGGGTAAGGAGCGAGCTTCCTTAACTAAATCCGACCAAAAATTATATAACTGATTAACTTTCTCTGTATCTAAAGAGTTAATACCATAAATAGCAATAATTACAGATTTTTGCTGACACAACTTAGCCAATTCCTGAATTACCTTTTCCCGATTTAGATTATCTCCTAATTCTCGCCCTAATTCCTGCCAAAAAGCATCAAATTTTCTTCGCATCGGATGAGAACGAATCCGTATTGAAAACTTCTTTGCTTGCTGAAAATCCGGTATACATCCTGCTAAACGCCGCAGCAACCAACGCTGAATTTCTTCTTCATTAGACTGTACTAAAAACACTCCTTCTTTACAGCAACCGATGAAGTTTTTAAACTCTTCTTCCTGCTTTCTGTAATCCAACAAATATAAAAGTTCTGCTATTTTTTGATTAGAAGATGGCTTTGTAATTAGAGACAGAGGAACGGGATTATTACTTATCTCGGAAATAAATGATTTAGATTTAATGCATGATTTTAAATCGCACCAAAATTCACTCAAAACCTCCACCGGAATCATAAATGCAGCTTTGACTTGTTTTCGCTTTTCGCTGTCACTATTTTCTGCTGCAACCATAATTCCACCAACACCATTCAAACTATCAACCCATACAGGTGCGCCGCTAAAACCACCTTCCACATAATAATCGCTACTTTCGGTGACAATCATTTGTACTTGTCCGTTTCCCACCTCATCCCGCAACTCACCCTTTGTCCATACACCGCTATCACATCCAATAGGAAAACCGAAAACTTGGAAATCATTCCACGAATACTTTCCCAAAGCTAACCCCATTGAAGTTTCCTCTATTGAATCGGATTCCAATTTCAAACCTGCAATATCTTCTCCATAATTCCAATTCCATTCACAAGACATCGGCTTCCAAAAAACAACCCTTGCTTTGATTTTCTGCTTTTGTTCGCCAACAGGAAAGGGAAAATCCAACTCTACCAAATCTTCAGGACAATCTTGAGTATTACGTGCAATTCCTAAAGCATCAGCAACCACATGAGCGCAAGTTAAAATATGGCGTGCGCACACCAAAAAACCCGAACCTACAATAGCTCCATCCCAGGAGCGGTAAATTCGAGCTATCGCTTTTTTATACCGTTTATATTCTTGGTTTTCACCACTCATCAACTAACTATACCGATTCCTTCGATTTTTGTTTCCATTTCACGGTGACTTCAAAAGTTAGTTCGCTTCCCAAAGAAGTGAATACCACCCCAGCATTAGCAGCCAACTTCAGGCCAAACTTAACTTCAGTTTCATCAGGGGTAACATCCTTAAGCTTAGAAACAACAGTTGCAAGTACTGGTTTTACATCATCCAACGCCTTGTCAAATTTTTTGGTTGCTCGCGTAACAGCCAACCCACCACCCCGAGATACAGGTGTAGGAGGTGTATTAATTTGTCCCGCTGGCTTCTCTACCTCAACCAAAAATTTTGTACCATCTTCCAACTCAAACTCTACCAATTGTTTTTCAGCCATAAGCCATGATACTTACATACACAATTTGATTAATGATATCAGTATTACCGGCTGCATAATCCCATACTTACATAGTTAGTATGTATCAAACCAAAAAATAGTTAATCCCGTTCCGCTTATCGATTACCTATAAAATTTCTCCCCCTCTACCCCCTCTACCCCCTCCCTCAACGCCGGCAATTATAAAGCCCGGGAGTAATCTCCTCCTCTCCCCCTCTAAAGTCCCTTAACCTTACGAAACTCTCTGACAACTTCCTTAATATCGCGTAACTCAGCTTCAACTTGATAATTAAGTTGTTGCATTTCATCAGCATTCAAAATATTAGCCAATTGAGATAAAGGTTTTTTTAACTGCGGATACTTTTTCAAAGTTTCCTTACGGATAACCGGTACAGCTTCATAAGGTGGAAAATATTTCTTATCATCTTCTAACGCCAGCAAACCCAAAGCAGCAATCTGCCCATGAGTGGAATAACCTGATACCATATCCACCATCTTTTGATTTAATGCTCGATATAACAAACCCGTATCCATAATCTTGGGCGATCGTTTAAATTGCAAATTATAAGTTTTAGATAATCCCGGAAAACCATCTTCTCTTTCACCAAATTCATAACTGAAAGCAATAACCCATTGGGGTGTATACTTAGTAGCTTCTGACATAGTTTTGATATTATATTTCTTCCCATCTTCACCGCGAATTACCATTACATAAGTATTTTCAAAACCCAAGGGTTCCATCAGTTCCAAATTAAACTGCTTGGAGTAAGCAAGTTTTACCAAGTTATAAACTTTCTTAGGATCGTTGATTATCTTTTGGTTCAAAATTGCCGTTAAAGCCGTCCCAGTATACTCAACATAAGCATCAATCTCTCCAGCAATAATAGCATTATGACAGATTAAAGAACCATTCAACTGCTTACGCTCAACTTGTAAATCACTAGTCGCTTCAATTTGCTGCGCTAATAATTCTCTTAAAATTTCTTGTTCGGTAAAGCCTTTCGATGCAATAACAATATCACCACTGCCACTAGCCGCATTAACATTGCACCCAGCAACTCCCAAACACAAACAAACAACCAACAGCGTCAAAAATTTCTTCATTTGGATTTTTTCATTACCTCTTACTTTTCATCATCCGACGTTCTAAGGCCCCAATTCCTAAATCTGCAATCAATGCAATCAACGCAGCGGGAACCGCACCAGCTAAAATCAATTGATTATTTACCATAGAAATTCCCCGAAAAATAAACACTCCCAAACCACCAGCACCAATGGCCGCTGCAATCGTTGCAATCCCAATACCAATTACCATTGCAACCCGCACACCTGCCAAAATTACTCCTAGGGACAAAGGAATTTCCACCTGAAGCAATAATTGCATATCCGTCATTCCCATGCCGCGCCCAGCTTCGCGAATTGCTGGATTTACATTCATAATACCGGTGTAAGTATTTCTGATAATTGGCAAAAAAGAATACAATGTAAGTGTGACAATTGCCGGTACTTCACCAATCCCGCCAATAATAGGAATGGGAATCAGCAAACCAAACAAAGCCAAACTAGGAATCGTTTGCAGAATATTAGCAACACCCAAAATTGGTTTACGAAGAGCTTGATTGCGAGTGATGAGAATTCCTAAAGGAATACCTACCATCGTCGCAATTGCGATCGCAATAATCACTAATACCAAATGTTCAATACTGTGTTCAATAATTTCCGAACCGTATTTAAATAGAAAGAAATCGTTCATCATAAATTTGGGTATGGGACATGGGGGGATGGCTAGACTTGGGTACAAGGAGACAAATAACTCTTAACTCCGCACAACGGATGGTGCTACTATCAACCAACAACTATCAACCATCAACTATCAACCATCAACTATCAACCAACAACTATCAACCAACAACTAACTCCTGCATAGCAGTTTACAAACATTCCATAAAAGCAACCGCTTCCGGATGCGAGGAATTCTTGAACTGATCGGGCGTTCCTAAAAATACTAATTCTCCTCCGTACATTAAACCAATTCTTGTGGCTAAAACAAAGGCTTCTTGAATATCGTGAGTTACAAAAAGAACGGTTTTACCTAATTCCTGCTGCAACCGTTTAAACTCTTGCTGTAGTTCTAATCTTGTAATTGGATCTAATGCACCAAAGGGTTCATCCATTAATAATACCGGAGGATCGGCTGCTAAGGCTCTGGCTACACCTACCCGTTGTCTTTGCCCCCCAGAAAGTTCGTGGGGATATCTCGAAGCAAATTTCTCGGGTTCTAAACCAACCAATTTCAACAATTCAAAAACTCGCATTTTGATTTGTTTCGAATTCCACTTTTCCAAGGAAGGAATTAACCCTACGTTACGTTCTATTGTAAAATGAGGAAATAAACCTGTTTCTTGAATTACATAACCAATCTTGCGTCTGAGTTTGATTTCATCCCATTCAGTTGTCGGGGTACCATCAAATATTACTTGACCTTGCGTAGGACTAAACAAGTGATTAATTAACTTCATTGTCGTAGTTTTCCCGCTACCACTACGTCCCAACAATATTAGTGCTTCTCCTTTACTAATTTGGAAATTAAGATTTGATACTAAAGGACGTTGATTTTTACTCAGAGTAACATCACGGAATTCTACCGCGTATTCATTTTTCTGTGACATGGATAATTTAACTCTTTCGCCTCATTTTAGCTGAACCCTCCGCTTAATGTACTGTATTTCGTTCAGCGCAGTCGGTCAAATATTGTCCAGTTAGCCGAATTTAACGACTTTCCTAGAGGAGGGAGAGGGGGGAGAGGAGCCACTGCTGCGGCACGGAACACGCACCGTTGTAGCAAGTGGCGTGGGGTAGAGGGGGGAGAAAATTATTACTAACAACTAATAACTAGTGAAACTGTTAGTCCCCGCCTGCGTCTTACGGCGATTAATTTCAAGTTCGGATTAACATGTAAAAAAAGGTTCTTAGCAGCCCACTGCCACTAAAAACCTTTTTTTATGACAAAAATTATTGAATAGTTAAATTTACAGTCGCTGAGTCAATAGCATTATTACTATCGGCAATTGTATAAGTGAAACTAGCATCACCGCTGAAACCTTTATTGGCAGTAAAGAAGACATCACCGTTACTATCGAGAGAAACCCTACCATTACTAGGTGTACCAACTCCGATAATATTAAAAGTATCGACCGTATCAATGTCAATATCGTTACTAAGTAAATCGGTAGTAAGGTTAATGCTTTCACCTGCAAAGATGCTTAATCGATCGTCGTTGGCGATAGGTGGATTGTTTTCGGATTCTACTTTCCACAATTGAAAACCGTTTCTTGCTTCAGCGAGAAAGAACAGTGTGTTATTAAGAATGGTAAATTCATAAAAACCATTAGGAGAAAGAGACAATCTGGATTCATCTTCAATGCTTGCGATATCTTCTATTAAATGAGTTCCTTGTGAGGTACCATCGCTAACCCATAATTGATATTGATTTTGATCGTTTAGATTTACAAAAAACAATTTTTCGTCAAAGACAGTAAATTCTAGAAAATTAGAACCATTACTACCAGGGTTAATATCTTTAACTAATTGAGTTCCATTTTCTGTTCCATCGCTAACCCATAATTCTCTTCCGAATTGATCATTATCAGCTACAAAGAATAGTTTATCGTTGAAAGCTGTCAAATGAGTAGGTTCGGAACCATTACTACCAGGGTTAATATCTTTAACTAATTGAGTTCCATTTTCTGTTCCATCGCTAACCCATAATTCACGTCCAAATCCAGTAGCATTAGCAGCAAAGAATAATTTATCATTAGCAACTTTCAAGTTAATAATAGAGGAAAAATTATTACCACTACTAATATCTTTAACTACTTGAGTGCCATTTTCTGTACCATCGCTAACCCATAATTCTCGTCCGAATTG
>JBCBQE010000481.1:0-5514 GCA_039820385.1 Cyanobacteria bacterium J06635_10 | reverse complement strand
ATGGGGAAGGTTAATACTAGTTGATAATTTTATAAGAGTTAGGCTCACATTACTGGGATAACTATATCTAATAATCACATTACACTGGTAAAAACTATTATGACAGAGCATGCAATCGACACCACAACTGTAAAAATAGCTCAAGATTCATTACAAATAGATGCTTACTTGGCAAAACCTCTAAAAGATGGGAGCTATCCGGGAATTGTAGTATTGCAGGAGATTTTTGGAGTTAACACCCACATTCAGGAAGTTACCGAACGTATTGCTAAGGAAGGATATGTGGCAATTGCCCCTGCGCTGTTTCAACGTCAAGCACCTGGCTTTGCAACTGGCTATACCCCTGAAGATATAGAAGTGGGCAGAAATTATGCTTGGGGACAAACCAAAGCTTCAGAATTATTAAGCGATATCCAATCGGCAATCGATTATCTTAAAACTCTATCCAAGGTAAAAAAAGAAACATACGGCTGCATTGGTTTCTGTTTTGGCGGTCATGTGGCATATCTTGCTGCCAGTTTAACTGATATAAAAGCTACTGCTTCATTTTATGGCGCACGTGTTACCACTAGTACTCCTGGTGGTGGCGCACCTACTATAAATGTTACTTCCCAAATCAAAGGTACGCTTTACGCCTTTTTTGGCATGGAGGATTCTAGTATTCCTATAGAACAAGTAGACCAAATTGAAGCAGAATTAGAAAAATACAAAGTTCCACATCAAGTATTTCGTTATCAGGGGGCCAATCACGGTTTTTTTTGCGATCGCCGTGCCAGTTACAATCAAATAGCTGCTGCCGATGCTTGGGAGCAGGTTAAACAATTATTTGGGCAACTTTAGTGTAGTGGTTACAATTTCCGTAAACAAATGGGTGAAATTACATCCCGCAAGGGGCACCCATGACAAGGTTTTTACAAATATTATCAATAAATTGATTTGACAGTGATTACTCCTTTCGGGCCAGAAGATTTCCGGCTAAAATTTCTTCCCCTGCTCCCCCTGCTCCCCTCAATCAACACCGGTAATGGTGGTGAAGAATGATTATAGGTGTCTTCGGCGCAGTCTTGGGGCTGTTGGCAGATGGTGTTTCATTCGACTGCTTTGGAAGTGTGCTTTTTCTGTAATTTCGGCTTCTGGGGAATGGGATTTGTAAGATATGGTGTAAGGATTGTTATTAGTCACTAGTAAGATAATCAATCGTCTCCAAAAAATGCCAAGGTTTGACCAGCAAAATAGTACAATTAACAATTTTACGATTCAAAAATGGCTTAAAAACGTTGTTTTAAACTATGTATTGTTGTTCGGAGTATTTTTATCTAAAGGACAAGCTGGGAAGCTTGGGTAAAATTTAGAAGGGCAATACTCTTGAGAAACACTTGCCACAATTCATGCCAAAAAAGACGTTTCAATTTTCAAATGTTTCTGTCATCCATAAAAATGTTGATTATGATTAGTAATTAGTGACTAATAACTAATAAATTGCCCTTGTGAAGGGTTCCCATAAGAATTTTTTAGAAGAAAAAAATGATTATGGGTGCCCTTATTAGGGGCGCTCAAAGGTAATACCAGAGTCAATGTGTTATGGAGAACGAAGCAAAAATCTCTCAAAAAGCCGATATGTCCTTTACAATGGACGATTTTGCGGCAGCTTTAGAAAAACATGACTACCAGTTCCAAAAGGGACAGGTAGTTAAAGGGAAAGTGTTTCAAATTGATCCTATGGGAGCTTATGTCGATATTGGAGGCAAGTCAAGTGCGTTTATTCCCCGTCATGAAGCTGCTTTGAGAGAGGTAATAGATTTATCAGAAGTTCTACCACTTAATGAGGAACTCGAATTTTTAATTATCCAGGAGCAAAATGCAGAGGGGCAAGTAACTATTTCTCGCCGCCAATTAGAAGTTAGGCAGATTTGGGAAAAATTAGCACAAATGCAAGAAAATTCCCAAAGTGTAGATGTGCAGGTAATGAATGTTAATAAAGGTGGTGTCACCGTCAATCTTCTTGGTTTGCGAGGTTTTATTCCTCGTTCTCATTTACTTGAGCGTAACAACTTGGAAGCACTCAAAGGACAAAAATTAACTACCAGCTTTTTGGAAGTTAACTCTAATACTAACAAACTTGTACTTTCCCAACGCTTGGCTAAAAGTTCTGCTAGCTTCAGTTTATTAGAAATTGGTCAGTTAATAGAAGGGAAAATAACTGGTATCAAACCATTTGGTGTATTCATTGATATCAATGGCGTGAGCGCCTTACTTCATATCAAGCAAATAAGCCAGAAATTTATTGAAAATATAGAGAAGGTATTTCAAGTCTCGCAAACAGTTAAAGCTCTTATCATTGACATAGATGAAGGAAAAGGTAGAGTAGCACTTTCTACCAGAGTTCTAGAAAATTTCCCCGGTGAAATGCTCGAAAGTATGGAAGAAGTTATGGCTTCGGGAGAAGCACGCGCAGAAAGAGCTAGGAAAAAGCTTTTGGAATCAGCTAATGCTTAATAACTGTTAGTTGTTAGTTGTTAGTTGTTAGTCGATAAAATCTTCAGCTATCAATTCTTAACTCCTAACTCCTAACTCCGCGAGCAATGCTTTATTCTGTCGATAGCTTTCTCGAAGTTTCTGTAATGTTTCTTCATTAAAAGCAAATTTAATTAACCTAATTAATTTGCCCCAATCATATAAAAAATTCTCCCACGGAGCTGTCTCAAATTGGTTGATGAAGAATTGCGCCCACCATTTGGGTGCTTGCTTCCTATTGACAAAATCATGCTGCTTTAGCCAGCGTCTGCACCATTTAGCCATTTCTGAAGCGGATGGTGGCTTAACTCCTATGACTGGTGGAAAATCGGCGTAGCTGACAAACTTGCTGACACCTTTGGCGTGGACATAAACGATATACTGCCAGCATTCCACGATATAAATATCTTCAAATTTGATATTGAATTTTAAACAAACTGCTTCTTCTGTAACAAATCGTGCTAAAGGGTGAATTTCAGAGGATTTGTAAGCAATTTTTGATTCCCTGATGACGAGCTTTCTTGGTTTAAGTAGTGATACCATAGTAGATGCGTTTAATTATTAGATGCATTTAATTATTAGATGCATTCCGTAGAAATTAGATGCATTCTGTTTTAGATACATCAATACTTACGGAATTATGAATTAAAGTGCGGTTGCCCTACAGTTTGCTATGCCGGAGGGCAATCGTTTTTTTCAACTACAATTATTAAATGATAATCAGGTATCACCTGTCAAGCATATAATGGGGCTTGTAAGATTAAGGATTAGGGAATTTGCCAACGAAAAGGGTTGGACATTAAAAGACGTTTCTGACCGTTCTGGACTAGTTTATAGTACAGTTAGAGCCTATGCTCGCTCTCCAGGAATGGGAAGTGTGGATTTTACTGCGATTCAAAAGCTAGCTCGCGTATTTGATGTGATGATAGAGGATTTAGTAGAAGTAGTTGAAGAATAGTGAAATAATAAGCTAATCAAATTAATGTAGATTGTTTGCGGTCAATAGGATATGGGAATAATTAAGTTAAAAGTTAGAGAGCTTGCTGCTGAGAAAGGGTGGACGATAAAAGAAGTTTCTGACCGCTCTGGAGTTGTTTATAGTACTTTAAGAACTTACGCTCGCTCTCCTGGATTGGCAACTGTTGATTTTACTGCTATCCAAAAGTTAGCTCGTGTGTTTGATGTGATGATAGAAGATTTGGTTGAAGTGGTAGAAGAGTAATCTTCTTGAATTAATTTTTTTTTAACAAGCCAATTATTAAGCAAAAAGTTAATCAAGTTAATATGGGTTGTTTGATTAGTAACTGAGCGTTCTGGGTTAATTTATACTGTACTCAGACCTTATATTCGCTTTCGGGAAATGAAGAGCGTTGACTTTAGCGCGATTCAAAAAATTAGTCCGTGGCTTTGATGCGATCGCTCTTCACGTGCCCTTTGGGCTGATCGCAGAAGACTTGGTTGAAATGGTAGAAAAATAAGGGATGTAGCTCAAAATTGGATAAATCTCTCCGTCTTCACATATTAAATCTGATTAATTATTAACTTATTTATAGTAATCCAAATACTTACCGTCTAGTTATCCAGGACTTACGCAATTGTCACAAAACTCTGGTTGGTGCGTGACACGAAAACCTTATTATTTCGTTAAAAATCAAGCAAAGTGTCACGTGCCCCTACGAGCAAAATATGCCAGTTGCGTAAGTCCTATTATCTTTTTGTTTCGATAAAAATCTACCAAAGGATAGATAGCAATAATCGAATTAAACTAGTATAGGATTAGTGAACAAAAGCAGACTGAAACTCCCACAACCCAAGCAAAGCAAGTAAATTAAAGCCTTTGACTGTATAACCACGGATAGTTATAAAACCAGTTTTGAGATATTTCAGGAATAATGCGGACGCATTCTCCTGAAATATCATGATACTTTACACATTAGCGTTCCTCTGCTAAAGAGGGCGGTTTAACCCCGCCCCCTTAGCATTTTTCTTAGTTTAACTCACAAATTTCTAAATATCCTCCCCATCTCCAATATCGCGCTTTGGTGGACGTTTGTATGTAAAGGTAAAAGTATCGCCACTGGTAATTACTCGCCGCATCTCATCATACATCGAATAATTCCCCACACCGCTTAAACTAGCCCAACCACGCGCTCTGGTTAAAGCAACAAACAATTGGTTGCGATGATTCACATCATTCTCGTTGCGAGCCACTTTATCAAAACCAATTACATAAACCATATCAGCTTCATGTCCTTTAGCGCGGTTGATACGAGACACTGTAATACCATCGTCATGCCAGAATTTATCGGGGTCATTATTGGGATATTCTGGATACAAATCGTTTAATATTTTAGCAGTGGGAATATAAACGTCAATATTTTGGTCAATTAAAAAATCAGCAACTTCTCGTTCTAGTTCTATCGCTTCGTTCGTAGACCCTAAAACTAATATTAAAAGATCGCGACTGGGATTAAGACCATCATTAACGATATTGTGCATGATGTTCTCAGCTAGAGCCGTTAATTCTTCGTTACGAGAATTATATGTTTGAAATTCTAGTACTGATTCTCCCCAAAGCTCGGGAATTGGGTTGGGAGAAAATTGTGGCGATCGCTTAATTGTAATTGGTTTACCGACGCGGCGAAAGTCACCTTGGACTTCGTAACCGATTCTATCCCAATCTTTTTTATTGGTAATACCGGAAAGCATTCCTGATTGACGCAGCAAACCCATGCCAATGGCGTGAGCTGCTGTTAAAATTGGTCCTGGAGTGCGGTAACAGTGGCGCATCACTTCCGAGCGTTTGATTCCGCCGGGGTATTGTGGCTGTTTGTTGAGAAGGTTGCTTAATTCTTCGCCAAATATTTCTTTAGCTTTTGGTACAACTAAACTATCAAGGCTTTGTGCTTCATCGTAAGCCCAAATTAAACGCTTTTCTTCTGGTGTTTCTTCGCTTGCGGGTCGTAAAGCTTGATAAGCTAACCAGTAAATTGCTTGTTT
>JBCBQE010000480.1:0-5523 GCA_039820385.1 Cyanobacteria bacterium J06635_10 | reverse complement strand
AGAAAGAATTTCTGTAATTAAAACAGTTACAAGATAGAAAGAAGTTAATAACCAATAACCGGAAAGATTTCCTCCGATTGTAACTAAATTCTGTGCTAACCAGGAAGTAGTTCCAGACTTATCCATTGCAATTCCCAAGGGTATCAATCCAGCTAGTAGAAAAATAATATCCCAGCGTACTGCTTGATAGACTTCTCCTGGTTTGAGACAACCACTCAGCACCATCAACAATACTCCGAATAAAGCGCTCACCAAAATCGGTAAGATACCGAAAGCTGCTGCTAAAACAACTCCCAAACCAATCGCAACAGCAGTGCCTGCTTTGTCTCGTCGTAGGGTTTCTAAATCGCGATCGCCAATAAATAATAAATCTCTACTGGTTTGCAGTCCTAGAAAACTTTCTTTAGGACCTTGAAGTAAAAGCACATCACCGAAACGTAATCTGACTTTACCAAGTCTTTCTCTAACTAATTCTTCTCCTCGACGAATTGCTAAGACTGTAGCATTGTAGCACTGTCTAAACCGGATATCTTTGAGGGTGGAGCCAATCAAATTAGAATTAGACAGAATTAAAACCTCAGCAACGCTTTCTTCCCCAGAGCTAAGATTTTGTTCCCAGGATTTATTATAAAACTGAATATCGGGTACAAACTCTATTCCCCTTTCATCTTTTACCTTCAGCAAACATTCTTTTCCACCTCTAACCATTAATATATCCCCTACCTGTAAGAGTTTATCTGCTAGAGGTTGAGGAAAATGGTTATTATTGCGAATAATTTCTAATACGTCTAAATCAAATTTCCGCTGAAGTTTACTTTGACGTAAGGTTTGTCCCACTAAATTAGAACTTGGTGCAATTACTATTTCGCTAACATAATCTTTGAGGTCATAATCTTGAGCGAATGTATTATTAGTTCTAACTTTACGATTGGGTAACAGTCGGGGTGCGATAAAGGTTAAATAGGCTAAACCAATAGTGAAAACAATCAAACCTAATTCAGTGAATTGAAATAAACTGAAAGCACCATAGCCCAGTTTTTCGGATAAACCACTTGCTAACACATTAGTAGAAGTACCAATTGTCGTCAGCATTCCCCCCAGAATGGTGACAAAGGATAAAGGCATTAATAACTTGGATGGAGAAATTCCTTGCTTCTTACATAAATCTTCTACTACTGGTAAAAAAACAGCAACCACAGCAGTATTATTTATCAAAGCACTTATTGGTCCTGTAATTATTCCAATAGCTAGAATTTGCTTAGTTGAATGCTTCCCTCCCCATTTCAATAGTAAATCATTCACCATTCCAATTGCTCCAGTGCGAGCAATTCCCGCACTGAGGATAAACATTGCCATAACGGTGATAGTCGCCGAATTTCCAAAACCAGAAATACCTTCTTCTGGAGTCACTAATCTCAAAGCCATTAACAATACCATTACTGTTATAGCGGTAATATCAACCGGGAACCATTCACCAATAAAACTAATTAGAGTAAAAAATACTATGAGGAGAGTTAAAAGGATACTCATATTTAATTTAAATATATATAAGACAGAGTAGGTCATATATTTGAGGAAATCACGAAACAATCTACCTACAGCAATCACTATTCAAATAGTAGTAATTAATTCACGCTTCCTGCAATCATTCTGGAAAGAAAATATTCAATCTTGTCCAATATGCATTTCTCTTAGCAGTACCCCGATAGAACTACAAATTCAATTGGGCTTTGTTGCACGAATGCCTAAAACCCTTGTATAGCAAGCATCGTCAATTAAACATATTTATTGATAATTCCTAACTCCCTAGTAGTCTACCAAGTCAACTTTGAGGAGTGTATCATACAGGGTTAAAGTTGTTTTCGCTCAAAAACTAATGCTGTTTCATTCGCTAACATCCGCTCCAATATTCTACTGCATCTAAGCATGGTCTTAATCTTCTCCAAGTTATAAGTAATGCTCTCTTATGTGATATCACTGTTTTCTTTTTATCTAATCTCACTACCTAGGCAGTTACGAGAATTCCTTGTATAGTAAGCTTTTGGGCCCAAATTCAGATTATTCTTGCAACAAAGCCATTCAGTTGTGATATCAAAGCATTTTATTGAAGCAGAGTGTTTTTTTTCTCAACTAATCTCTACTTTTCATGGGTTTACTTATCCCAAGAATAAAAGTCTTGTTAATTGTTTGATAGATATAACTAACACATATTATTTATCCGTAATCACACCACTGACAATAATATCAAAAATAAATATAATTTACTCAAATGTGATATTAATCAAATTCAATTAGCTCAAAATAATAAATCAATTTTGGTCAAATAAAATACAAATGATTATGCTTCAATCTCAGGATTGAGCATCTCAATTTTTGGTTCAATGTTGGCGCTATCCTCAGTGAATGTCTGAATCTTAAATATCTTGTAAGCTTCAGCAATTCTCGTGAAGCTTTGGCTGCGAGTCTCTACCTAGAAGTTTTTTTCTAAATAGACCCCATTTATTAGGAGAATATTAATTATGAATCAGCGTGGTGTTACTGTATGGTTCACTGGCTTAAGCGGTGCTGGTAAAACTACTATTTCTAAAGCAGTTGCTGAAAAGCTGCGTTTTCAAGGTTGTAAATTAGAAATCTTGGATGGTGATATAGTACGTGAAAATCTAACTAAAGGTTTAGGTTTCAGCAAAGAAGATAGAGATGAAAATGTTCGTCGCATTGGTTTTGTTTCTCATCTTTTGACTAGAAATGGTGTAATAGTCTTGGTATCTGCCATTTCTCCCTATAGAGAAATCCGCGAAGAACTTAAGCAAAAAATGGGAGATTTTGTTGAGGTTTATGTCAATGCTCCTTTGAGTGTTTGCGAAGAACGAGATGTAAAAGGACTTTATAAGCGCGCTCGTGCTGGAGAAATCAAAAACTTTACTGGAATTAGCGACCCTTACGAACCACCCCTCAATCCTACTATTGAGTGTCGCACTGACCTAGAAGAATTAGAAGAAAGTATGGCAAAAATCTTTTTCAAACTTGAAGAGTTAGGTTATCTCGATAAAAGCTTAGAAATGCAAGCTGTTTAAATAGTTCTATTGACACTCCCCACGCATAGAATGCGGGGGATTCTTGGTTCATAGACAAAACGTCAAAAACAATTTAAGTGCAAGGTAGAAGTAGATTACTATCTTCTAAGTTCCACATTTTCAAACCCTTATATAACAAAGGTTTCAGCCTAAGCTAAAAAAATGTACTAGTTTCATTCCTTGGGAGGAGTTTAATACTTTTGACTTCTCCCTCCTGGGCATTCGCGATCGGTTAAGATGAAAACAATTATAATTGTACGTAATAATACTTTTAATCTCAGTTATCTTAAGAACTAAATAAAATATTATACTGACTGTTTAGATTTTCGCGATAGGCTCAGCCGACACCTTTGGTGTATCGCCTCACCAAAAATTATGTTTTCGACCACATTTTTGAAGCAATTTTTAAGTAAAATTACTTATTGACAAATAGTCTATGACCTTAATTTGTCCCCAATGCCTCCTGGGGTACTAATATCTTGCACCTATCTATATAAACCACGAAAATTTATCAATATAAGTAGTGAGGCGTTGAAAATAGTAATGCCGGAAAAGGGAGGCTTTGTAGAGGCGAAGCTACAACTCGAAGAGAACCTTATTTCAATTCTGGAATGTAGCACGGTTTTATTTGTGCCGACTTACTTATACCATTTCTTTATAAAGATGCGCCGAATGCCCGCCACCTAACGGTTGGCTTTGTAGAGGTAGCTCCAGCCTTCCAGGCCTCTCCGAGAAGGCGCAGCCTCATACAGAATTGGTATTACGCGATAAAACTATATCTATTAACTTACTTTTGATTGAAAAATTAAGGTTTCAATCAGAATGCTGAGTGATTAAATTACATTAATGAAAATTGTTGCAATATATTAGTAATATTGTTTCGGTAGTACTATATAGCTAATTACTTTTTTCACTACCTCTGAATCTATATTGTGAAACACATTTTTAGACAAGCTGTTATCCTACTTTCGGTATATTACGCCCACATGGTAGAATATCGCGCCGAACTAATTTTATGGGTTTTAACAGGTTCCTTGCCCATAATTATGATGGGAATTTGGACAGAAGCAGCTCAAGGCGGACAATTTGGTTTATCTTCAACAGATTTTGCTCATTATTTTATCGCAGTATTTTTAGTCAAACAGTTAATAATGGTTTGGGTAATTTGGGATTTTGAAAGGGAAGTTGTAGAAGGTAAATTGTCACCGCGTCTTTTACAACCTTTAGATCCAGTTTGGCATCATGTAACATCTCATCTTTCTGAAAAAGTTGCACGTATGCCCTTTGCAATATTTTTGATTATATTATTTTTCGCACTTTATCCCCAAGCTTTTTGGATACCAAGTTTCACAGAATTAATTTTATTTTTTCTGGCTGGAGCGATGGCTTTTGCTCTCCACTTCATGATTCAATATACTTTAGCTATGTTGGCATTTTGGACGGAAAGAGCATCTTCTTTACAAGATTTTTGGTTTATATTTTATTTATTTTTATCTGGAAATGTCGCACCTTTAGAAGTATTTCCCGAAACCATTAGGGAAATAGCATCATTCACGCCATTTCCTTACTTAATTGATTTTCCTGTGAGTATTATAATCGGTTTACCAACTGATATTACGAGAGGCTTTTTATCAATTTTAGGCTGGTTTTTAATATTCTTAGGAATAAATCGAATTTTGTGGCGACAAGGATTGAAAAAATATTCCGGTATGGGAGCTTGAACAATTATCAACGATCAATTATTAGTTGTTCATTGCTCATTGTTCATTGTTCACTGATTCAAAGAAAGCTGCTACAGTTTTATTAAATGCTTCTGGTTGCGTCATGAAACACCAATGATTTCCAGGTAATTTGGATATTTGTAAGTTTTTTAAATAGGTTTTATAAGGCTTTAATTGCCAGTTTTGGCGGTTAACTCCTTTTTCTGGTTGTACGAAGAGGGTAGGAATATTTACTGGTACTGTTAAACCGGGTACGCGCATCACTTCATCAAAAATACCGTCTCGTGCGGCTATGGTGAATTTACTACCTACGCTATTATCGGGTTTTTGTTCGATGCTGGCTTGAAAAACTTGTTTTTGTAAGGGTGTCCAATCTTGATATTGATTTAATTGACGTGCTTGTTGTTCGGCTTGTTCGTAATTAGCAAATGGCCCCATTCCTTTGAGAAAGGGTAAGACGCGATATAAAATTGGGAAGCTTAGCTTGAAAAAATCTGGCATTTTCCAAATAAAAATTGGGTCTATCAATACCATACTTTTCATACGTTGGGGATTCTTTGTTGCCCAAATACAGGCTAATTTACCACTCCAGGAGTGTCCTACCACATGAGCGCTTTCCCATCCCAAATTATCCATCAAAGATTCTAAATCGGCGATCGCACTTGTAAATGTATAGTCCGAATCCGGTTTACTGCTTTCACCATGACCGCGCATGTCTGGAGCAATTA
>JBCBQE010000479.1:0-5527 GCA_039820385.1 Cyanobacteria bacterium J06635_10 | reverse complement strand
TACCCGTCAATCATAGCGTCAACATAAGTCACACATTCAAAAACCCTTACTATTACAGCATTTGAGACATTTTAGAAGGGAGTCAACACAACCCAACTGAAATCATCGTAATGCTAGAAACACTAATTCGGGGTTGTTTTAGAAAAGTCTGCTGACATCATCTTTACACTGCTGTTAGAAAAAGTTTATCGCTGGATATTAAGCAACACAAATATCAAACGCAGTAGAAAATATATCAAAATACAGATTCTTGCTATCTATCTCCAATGGATTTTGCTCAAAACGTCTATCATATCTCTACCACAGCAAGATTAACGTAAATAATTAAAAAAATTGTGGGTAATATCGCCCTCCGCGGCGATACCAACGTAACCTAAAGATGAATAGTAATTAATACTTGCTGTTTTGTTTGAATTTACGTATAACAGAGTTTAATACGGCAATTTAATTTACTAGCTCAGAATAGTTGTACAGTTACATTTTAGTTAATTATGCTACCATCTTTCATACTTAGCTTGACGGGCACCCATAAGAATTTTTTGATTCTAAAAAAATTCTTATGGGAACCCTTGACAAATCACTTATTTATCAATCAATTTACAGAATGATTTTTATCGCTGCAATCAATTCTATATTGCCTATACTAATTACAAAGAAATCAAGTTAATTATTTTTCAGTACCAGGAGTATTTTATAGTCAAATAAATCATAAATATTTAATTTTTATTCGAGGTACTCTTGGAACATAATTGATGAAAATCAAACATTTCCAAGTGATCAAAATCAAACTGTTTTAATCAAAATAAAATCTTATATTAACCTTCTTACCCAAAAATATGGATTATTCCGGTTCTACATCTGACAAAATTTTAGTAGTTGATGACTCTCCCGATAATGTCTTCTTAATCAAAACTATTTTGGAGGAAGAAGGCTATGAAGTAAGTACGGCAGAAAATGGTTCTTCTGCATTAAAACAAATTGAAGAATCAAGGTTTGATTTAATATTGCTAGATTTAATGATGCCAGAAATGGATGGTTATGAGGTAACTAAACATATCCGAGAAAATACTCAAATATCCTTTATTCCAATTTTGTTAATTACCGCTCACGATTCGCCGAATGTTGCTCACGGATTAGATTTAGGCGCTGATGACTTCATTCGCAAACCTGTAACGGTAGATGAATTACTTGCACGGGTACGTTCATTGTTAAGGCTCAAACACAGTATAGATGAGCGAGATGAAATTGCTCGTCAGCGAGAAGATTTTGTTTCTCGTCTTACCCACGACTTACGCACTCCCTTAGTAGCAGAGGAACGAATGATGATTCTGTTTCTCGAAGGTGCTTTAGGGGAACTATCTCCGTCAATGCAAGAAGCACTTACCATTATGGCTCGTTCTAACAGCAATCTGTTAGCGATGGTAAATACTCTATTAGAAGTATACCGCTTTGAAGCCGGACGTAAAACCCTGGCGTTTATACCATTTGATGTTTGTCAATTGATTGAAGAAGTAGCCAGTAACTTATCCCCCTTAGCGCAACAAAAAGGATTGGTAATTAAAGTTGATATTCAACAATCTGCAAACGCCACAAAATTAATGGGCGATCGCCTAGAGTTACATCGATTATTCACCAATTTAGTCGGAAATGCCATCAAATTTACAGAAAATGGCTCGATTACAATGTTTTTAGCTGCTGAATCGAGTGATTACGGCGCTATAACTATTAAAGTAGTCGATACTGGACAAGGTATCTCCCCAGAGCAACAAGCCTCCTTATTTGAAAGATTTCGTCCAGGAAGTCACAAACGTTCCGGTAGTGGTTTGGGTTTATACCTTTCCCGGCGTATTGTTGAAGCTCATAAAGGTAATATTGAAGTTAATTCAGAACTTGGTAAAGGAAGCATTTTCACTGTGACTTTACCTATGAAGCAATAAGCTGTAAAATACACAATTCGATCCGGTTTTACACCCAAGCTGTTCCCTATTCCCTTTAATAAATCAACAGGTATTTCTTGTCTCTTGTTATGTTTGCTGAAACAATCCACAACCAACGCGATTTTTTTCAAACTGGTAAAACTAAAGATATTTCTTTTCGCATTCAGCAATTAAAAATTCTCAAACAAGTAATTATTGAGAATGAAACAGTGATTTGTAAAGCATTGAAAGCCGATCTAAATAAACCATTAGTAGAAAGTTTTATCGCTGAAATAACCTTAGTGATAAAAGAGATTGAATATGCTATTAAATATATAAAAAATTGGACTAAGCCAAAAAAAGTACAAACTCCTTGGCAATTCTTCCCCGCTTCCGCAGTAATTTATCCAGAACCTTTAGGTGTCGTTTTAATTCTTGGTGCTTGGAACTATCCATTTCAACTCGTTATTGCGCCTTTGATAGGTGCTATAGCCGCTGGTAATTGCGCTATTCTCAAACCTTCAGAAATTGCTTCTCACACTTCTAGTCTCGTCGCTGACATTTTCGATCGGTATTTTGATAAATCATATTTAACGGTAATAGAAGGAGGTGTAGAAACTTCCCAACAGTTATTAGCAGAAAAATTTGACCATATCTTTTTCACTGGCGGTACTGCTGTCGGTAAAATTGTTATGGAAGCTGCCGCAAAACAACTCACACCTGTAACCTTAGAACTTGGTGGTAAATCTCCTTGCATTGTAGATACCGACATCGATATCAAAATTGCTGCCAGACGCATCACTTGGGGTAAATTTTTTAACGCCGGACAAACTTGTTTGGCACCAGACTATCTTTTAGTCCATCGAAATATTAAATCTAATTTATTAAATGAAATTAAAAAATGTCTTCAAGAATTCTATGGTGAAAACCCGGCTATTAGTCCCGATTATGCCAGAATCATCAATCAAAAGCAATTTGATAGATTGGTCAATTATTTAAAAGATCTAAAAGATGGTAAAATCATTATCGGTGGTGAAACAACTTCTGAAGAACGTTATATTGCTCCTACTGTAATAGATAGCGTTTCCTGGGAAGATGCAGTAATGCAAGCAGAAATTTTCGGTCCCATTTTACCAGTAATTGAATTTGAAGACTATAGTGATGCCATCAATATAGTCAACTCTCAACCGAAACCTTTAGCTTTATACTTATTTTCCCAAAATAAAAACCTCCAAAAACAAGTAATAAGAGAAACTTCCTTTGGTGGAGGTTGTATTAACCACACACTAATTCATTACACTGCTCCATCTTCACCATTTGGTGGTGTAGGAAATAGCGGTATTGGTAGCTATCACGGTAAAGCCGGTTTTGATACCTTTTCTCACTATAAAAATGTAGTAAAAAAACCTTTTATTCTAGATGTAAAATTGCTTTACCCACCCTATCAAAATAAATTATCTTTACTCAAACTAATTTTTAGATAAAGATTAGTCATTCCGCAATTGCGCATTGGGCATTAGCAATTAAAACTAAGAACTCCTAACTATTAACTATTCACTGTTCACTGTTCACTGCTCACTGTTAACTGTTTCAAAACCCACTATAACGTTCTTCCTTAAAAGGTTCGCCACGACGATGATAACCATTACGTTCCCAAAAACCTAATTCTTCACGGTCTAAAAATTCTAAACCATTTATCCATTTAGCACTTTTCCAAGCATAAAGGTGAGGAACTACTAACCGCATGGGGCCACCATGTTCAGCACTTAAAGGTTCGTCAAATAATTGAAAAGCGAAAAAGTTTTCTTCCCTGACAAAATCTTCTATTGTAATATTGGTCGTGTAACCACCATAGCAATGTTCCATGATATGAGTTGCAGATTTGTCCAACTCAATCGCTTTCATAAAGTCGGTGACTTTAATACCAGTCCACTTAACATCCAGTTTAGACCATCGGGTTACACAGTGGAAGTCCGCTGTAAAATCATTATGGGGTAATTGCATAAAATCCGACCAATTCCATTTTTGAGGTTTTACCAAACCCCATACGCTAAATTCCCATTCTTCAGTACTAACTTTGGGAGTCGCACCATAAGTGAGTACGGGAAAACCCTTAGCTAAATGTTGTCCGGGAGGAACTCGATCGCTATTTTCAGAAGTTGGTTTTTGAAAAAACTTTCCCAGCATAAGAAGAGTGAAAATGTTTTTTGTAGATAGTAATATATCTTGTAACCAGCAATTATAAATAGTTAAATAAATTACCCTCCACACCACCGTTGGAGGATTTGAAATCAGTGACATACTCCCACAGATACAACTTGTTGTAAGTGTGGGCTTCCCGGTGACTCCTGGTATCCCATCGAACATTGACCGTTACTCCTCCGGAGTCACTTCGTGTTCAGCGCGGCACGACTCGTTAGAGTAACGGGAAGCGTCTCCGGAGGAGATGCTTTATTAACGATAAGGGATGCCCCGATCCACCGGAATTTATTAATTATTTTTATTTGTAGGCTGCATTTCTGCATTTAATTAGACTTCACCCACATTTTTCAAAATACCATAGTTATTGCCTCTACTACTACCGCCGGAGCTACGTGTAAGAAGAGGCTTCCCGTAGAGATAACTAAATTGATGGATTGTTCGAGAATTATTCCTCCTCTTCTTCTTCATCATCAGATGGATAAACAAATGTAGAGCGCCCAGTCAAAATTGACTTACCAAGAGAAAGAGCTTTCTCTGCTTCGACAGTTGCTTTGTGTCTCCAGGTTGCTCGACGTTTATCTCGTTTGGATTTGGATGTTTTCTTCTTTGGAACAGCCATAAAAGCAGATACCGTAATTTTTGACAACCTTTTTATTCTAAGACATTAATCGGTCAGTGGCTTCCCAACTCCTATTTTTTTGAACGCGATGGCTATTTGAGCTATGGAAGACTCCCTCGCGAAGGGCTCCCAGGGACTATAAAATCGCCATCTTATCCACAACATTTACTCAACTTCCACCTCTGGTATGGGAATTGGAACCGCTGGTGGTGCTTCCTCAACATCATTACTTTCCTCATTTGAGGCAGTGTTAGTCGCACTTTGCCCAAAGAATAGCAGCGTTCTTGCCATTTTAAAATATTTTGCCCAACGTTGCGCATCTGGACGATTGCGCCACTGGGTACGACTGACATTTAATTCTAAAACAGGTGCGATCGCTCCAAAATTCTGGACGGAAATAATTATGGATACGTCTGTGACTAAAATATCTCGATCGAAACTACGTTGAGCCGCTGCCCTTGCTACTGCTTCTGCCCTCCGCAACAAGCTTTTGTAATTGTCTCCCGGTAGACGATTAATTTCTAGGTCAACTCTATTCGTATAAGCTCGCACAATTTCAGGGGCAATCGCGGAGGATACTAACCACATGGGTACTGCAGTACTCAGCAAAAGTACGGCATTAGTTATCCGGATTTTCTTTGCTGCAGATGGCATAAGTGGAATGAATGTTTTTAACAAATTTTTGCTAACCATTATTTATAGGCTCCTAACAGTTTTCTATAAATGAACGCACTCAAAACATAACATTCATTGTTTGCGCATTCTCAAGTAATAATAATGACTTGTCATC
>JBCBQE010000478.1:0-5539 GCA_039820385.1 Cyanobacteria bacterium J06635_10 | reverse complement strand
AGGGTAAAATTTGCATACAAAAGGCGAAAAAATAGCCAGTAGTAAGCAAATTTTACCCTTGCCGATAACTGCATTTATGGCAACTTTAATGTTCAATCAAAATACCTGGATGAAGGATGATTTAATTTCTGCTACACCCAGAGCTTTTTTATATCCTTTATTCGTAGCATTTTTATATTATTTGTGTCGTAAATCTCTATTTCCTTGTTTGTTTACAATTGTACTTATAGGATTGTTTTATCCTCAGTATGTATTTATCTGCGCGGGAATTCTAGTTGTAAGATTGTGGAATTGGCACGGTGGAAAATTTCGTTTTTCACAACAAAAACACGATTATATTTTCTGTGGGATTGGTTTAGGAGTGGCTTTTCTAGTAATGCTACCTTACGCTTTAAAAACATCTGAATTCGCACCAATAATAAGCGTTGCTCAAGCAAAACAATTACCTGAATTTTTACCAAGAGGAAGAAGTTCTTTTTTTAAAGAAGATTTATTTGACTACTTGTGGAGCGGGCGTAGCGGCATATTCTCAGCATCATTGTTCACTCCCGTAACTGCTTGCTTTGGCTTGTTGTTACCATTTTTAATGTTGTTTCGTTCCAAGTTTTCTTTGTTGCGGAAAACTACAGAGGAAATAATCATATTGCCTCAAATATTGTTGGTAGCTATAGGAATGTTCATTGCGGCTCATCTTTTCTTATTTAAACTTCATCTTCCTAGCCGCTACACGGGATATAGTTTTAGGATTCTCTTGACAATATCAGCAGCTATTACTTTTACCGCTATTTTTGAAGCTATTCTTTCTACTAACTACAGAAAAAACAACTTTTTTCGCTATTTTAAACAAATTTTATCCTTCTTATTTATAGCTGTTGTCTGGTTAGCACTACTGTTTTACTATCCTTTATTTACGGATAATTTGCCTAAAACCAGCTATCAAACTGGCAGCGTACCAACTTTATATGAATTTTTTCAGCAACAACCAAAAGATACTCTCATTGCTTCAATAACAGAAGAAGTCAGTAATTTACCAACATTTTCGCAACGTTCGATTTTGATCGGTAGAGAATATGCGATTCCCTATCACTTTGGTTATTATAGTGAATTTCGTCAGCGGGTTTTAGATTTAATTCAGGCTCAATATAGCGAAAATTTAGGGGATGTAAAAACTTTTATTCAAAAATATGGAGTAGATTTCTGGTTGCTAGAATCTGGAGCCTTTACACCTAAGTATTCCAAAAAAAATCCTTTACTTAGACAATATCATAGAAGCAATCTTAACCAAGATAAATTAGTCAAAATCACCAAAAATATATTCCAAAACTTACAGCAAGGTAATATCCCAGCTTTATCCAAAACTATACCAAATTGCACCGTTGCCAAAGTCAAAGATTATATAGTACTCGATGCAAAATGTATTGTCGCTAAAAGTTAGTTGTGAGTTGCTCGCGGAGTTGTAGAGACGTAGCACTGCTACGTCTCTTATTGAGTTAGGAGTTAATTGTTAATCATTAGGAATTTTCTCCCCATCTCCCCACCTCCCCATCTCCCCCTCTCCCTACTTTTCACGCCCCAGACAATTTATAGTTAAGTTATCTGTTAATACTTAATAAAAATTGTGAAATCCATTACTCTTATTGGCTCTACCGGCTCTATCGGTACTCAAACTTTAGATATTGTTGCTCAACATCCCGAACAGTTTGAGATCGTAGGATTAGCCGCAGGGCGCAACGTAGAATTGTTAGCATCCCAGATTCGGCAGTTTCAACCTAATGTAGCGGCAATTTATGATGAAGATAAATTACCACAACTTCAAGAAGCAATAAAAGACATTCAACCACAACCAACTTTACTATCAGGAGAAGCTGGTATTATAGAAGTTGCTCGTTGCGCAGAAGCTGAAACTGTAGTTACAGGTATAGTTGGTTGTGCTGGATTATTACCTACTATCGCCGCCATTGAAGCCGGTAAAGATATCGCTTTGGCGAATAAAGAAACTTTAATCGCTGGCGCACCAGTAGTTTTACCTTTAATCGAAAAACATGGAGTTAAACTACTACCCGCAGATTCCGAGCATTCTGCAATTTTTCAATGTCTACAAGGTATTCCTGAAGGTGGCTTACGCAAGATTATCCTTACAGCCTCCGGTGGTGCTTTCCGTGATTGGGATGTAGAAAAATTAGCTTCGGTAAAGGTTGCCGATGCACTTAAACATCCTAATTGGTCAATGGGACGTAAAATTACTGTAGATTCAGCAACTTTGATGAACAAAGGTTTGGAAGTAATTGAAGCGCATTTCTTATTTGGTTTAGATTACGACGATATTGAAATTGTTATTCATCCCCAAAGCATCATTCATTCGCTGATTGAATTGCAAGATACTTCTGTTTTAGCTCAATTAGGTTGGGCTGACATGCGTCTACCTTTGTTGTATGCTTTATCTTATCCCGAACGTATCTATACTGATTGGGAACGTTTAGATTTAGTCAAAGCTGGTTCTTTAACATTCCGCGAGCCTAATCATCAAAAGTATCCCTGTATGAAATTAGCTTACGCTGTTGGCAAGGCTGGTGGCTCAATGCCAGCAGTTTTAAACGCTGCCAATGAACAAGCTGTAGCTTTATTTTTAGAAGAGAAAATTCACTTTTTAGATATTCCCCGGTGCATTGAAAAAGTTTGCGATCGCCATTCAAAGGATAACCGTTCAAATCCTAATTTAGATGACATTTTAGCAGCCGATACATGGGCTAGACAAGAAGTTATCAGTGCTGCCGAAAGTTTAGAAAACGCGCCGAAGGTAGTTTCTATGCGATAAATTCTATGTGTTAGTGGTTAGTTGATAGTTGATAGTTGATGGTTGATAGTTGATAGTTGATGGTTGATGGTTGATAGTTACCCTACTCCTAACCACTAACAACTAACCATTAGCCACTAACCACCAACAACTAACCACTAACCACCAACAACTAACCACTAACCACTAACCATTAACCACCAACAACTAACCACCAACAACTAACTCTTATTCGATGCAGAAAGTTTAGCAAAAACCTCTTTAACTCCAGGAGGTAACTGACGCATTATTTTACCTTTTTCCATATCTTTTGCCACTAAAGTAACCTTGGCACTGACATACAAATCTTGCCCATCGGTTGATTGAATCGCATAATCCCAGTTAATGCGAACTCCTGTTACCTCTTCCATACGAGTTTTTACCACAGCCGGCATACCTAATTGAAGCGCCTTATGATAGCGCACTGACATTTCGACTACAGGTAAATCGCAGCCTAAAGCGAGTAAATCAGCAAATTCAATCCCAATTGAACGTAAGCATTCTACTCTTGCTTCTTCCATCCAAGCAATATAATTACCGTGCCACACAACGCCAGCATAATCGGTATGGTGAGGTTGAACTCTCACTGGATATTCAAACCAATTTTCAGATGTGTGTAAATATTGATTGTCGATAGCCCCTGTAGGCGGTAGTTGCCGTTGCTGTGATTTTTCTTCGGACATCTTAAAGTTTCTTACCAGATGCGTGAGTTAATTAACAAATTTAGAATATAGCGAATTTTACCCAACGTGCGATAAGCCTGCATAGCATGCGCTTCGCGATCGCAAAACTCTAATTTTATCCTTTTAGTTCAAAGCCTCTGACACCGACGGGAGTTACAATTTCCCCAATGCAGGAACTTGCTTGCTGCCTCCAAGCTTGCGCAATTTATTATTTTCTACAGTATCGATTAACCCTTATGCAAAAATCACTATTATACTTCTCACGAGGGCAATCGCAGCAAATTTTCTCAAAGCCGCTCCTTTGTTTCTCTAAGCTCCGTTTTCCTCGTAATCAAAATTTTGCACTGCCTAAATCCTAAAAAAATCAAAATATTCCGCTGGAATATTTGATTTAAATAGTATTTTATAATACAATAAAATTGTGTAAATCCAATTACCCACAGTCTTTAGCTTTAACAGGATTTATTTTGAATGACCAATTTTATCTGTAATTATCCGGATAAAAGTTCAAAAACGATGTCGTCGATAACGCGCAATCGGAGTTTGAGGTATACGCTTTACAAGAATATTTTCATAGAAAAATTTACCTCAAGTATTGCCAATAAATTAGCAACCCCTAACCGATGAGTCAAGATAAATTATATATTATCCTATATCGAAAGAAATAGTGAATAATTATACTTCTAACTTCATAAGCCCATCTCTTTAAAGAAATGCCGAATCTTTCAGGAATTATCATTGTTAGCATCAAGTACTTTCTCGAACATTGTTTGAAAGAATGTTAATGCTAGCAAAATAATCAAGGAATCAATTTGTTAGTTTCAGCAACTTTTGGGGCTACTTTGTACCTAAGGGTGTCGCTTACGGGAATACTAAGACTCTAGCCCAAGGCTTGCATATATATAGTCACAAGTTGAGTCAATAATGCATGTTGGTGATATCACGATCTGTCTTACATCGACACTCAAAAAATAGCTCGTTAACAGTTCGGAAAAATTAACAATAAACCGAAAATACCGTGCTCTTAGCACTTCTCGCGAAGTAATTCAATTTTACATTGCCATGGCTCGGAGACTACCTTGATTTTAGAACAATTCTTAACAGCGTTTTGCAAGAGTTTTGGGATTACTATTCGTTTCAATTGGTGGATGCTTAACTATATTTGCGAGTTCCTGTAGTTGGTTTACCGCTTCTGCGCCCTCCAACTTCATTAATTCGCGATCGTCGCGCATCTCAGTCCAAGTAATGCCGTAATCGGATACTAAAAACCGAATCAGATGATTTTCCCCCAAGCTAACCATAAACGAAGCACTATTCATTTGATCGCCGCAGGTGTAACAAGAGGCAGGGTATCCCCGTCTCTCTAGCACTATCGCTAAGGCTTGTAAGTTCATTACCAAGTCTTGAACGAATTGCCGGTGCTGTTGCGCTAATCTTAGAAACACTTTTATCCTCCAAACACCACAGTTATTTTAGTCTCTTTTATATTTTTTTTAGATTTTCTCATCAAATGGTATTGTAAACTAAACATTACAATTGTCCACAAATGATAAAAATCGAAAAATTACTACCTTGGGAATGGTAGTTCATATCGACAGGTCGTGTCGTATCATAATATTCACTTTGCAATCAAAAAATTCCCGACGCGATTGGTTAAATTTTACTTTGTATTTATATTGCCGAGGTCAGGGTTGATACTGACAATATAAATCCGCTATAACATTAACTCATATTCAGTAGAAGTCAACTGCCAAAAAGTAATAAATAGTATCCTTCTAGGCTCTCAACTGCTACCAAGCTCGGTTTTAATAGCTCGATTGCTTTTTCGCTTCATTTTATTCCTACTGACACTATAGTAAATCCAGATGGATTTAACCTATGTAAACTATTTTTATTTGTAAAATAGGTGCCTGAAAGGAAAATCAGTTAAATTTATCCCTTAAAGTTGCTATTGGCAGATAATCCTGTTTTAAAGGGAAATTTCACCTGTAAATTGGGCCAAGTTCAGATAACTACTGTAACT
>JBCBQE010000477.1:0-5541 GCA_039820385.1 Cyanobacteria bacterium J06635_10 | reverse complement strand
TTATCGCTATTGATGAATTTGAGATAATTAAACCTTGTAGAGAATTTTCCTGTAATTTATCTACAACCTGTTTCAAATATCTTTTAAAAGTAATTTCGGGAAGCTTGAGCAATTTATTGTCATCGGGAATTGGAACATTTACTACTTCCGAAACAGCATCGCATATCGCCATCAAAACTTCTCCAACTCCCTCGGAAATATTGCCAGCATTTAACATGTTGACATAAGCAACCTTTACACCCGAACCTATAGAATTAGCAGCATTTCTTAAAATAGAAGTCTTACCCATGCGTCTGTGACCGTAAATTACCACAGATTGCAATTGCTCACCCATTACCCATAATTCTTTAAGCTCTCTCATCACTTCTTTTCGTCCGACAAATTTTTCTCCGATAACTGGATCGCCGATAATGTAGGGATTGCGGACGGGTTTAGTTATGGAAATTTCTCCTACTTCAGCAGCAATTTGCAGTAGAGCTTGTTGCCAAGTTTCAGTAATATCAAGGATAAGTCCTCGTTCTGCTTCGGGTAGGGTTTGGGGATTATTGAGGATATTGGTAAGTTCTCCTAAAGCGCGGTTGAGGGCAAAGGCACGGATTGTACGGGATGTACTGCCTTGTACAAGTTGGACATCTTCTACAACGCGATGCAAGCTAGAAATTGCCTGCCAAGTTTTTGGACGTAATACCCCGTCTGTATCTCTCCCTTGATAAGGAGGAGAAGTCGATTTGATGTTGACAATATCATCAAAATCTTTTGCCCTTTGAAAAACTGCAAGGTTTTGAGCAAGGGTGTACATCTCCTCACCGTAAAGGATAGAACGTACTACTACAAAAGCTTCCTCTGCTTTGGCTGGTTTCTTTTCGTGGAGATACCAGAAACCAGCAGCAGTTGCACGGGCTTGGGTATCTATACGTGTGTCAGTTGGAATCAGCGTTTGATTCAAATCAGCAGATATAAAACCCACTAATTTCCAGTCAAAAGGCTCTTCTGCTAATTGGGCAACGCGGTAAATTATTTGTTCTGAAGGTATTTTGTTAAGTACTTGATTAACTGCTTTAACAACAGGAATAAATTGTAGAGTGTAAGCAAGCAGCTGATTAACATTATATAAACCTGTTTCCCAATCCTGTTGCAGCCATTTTTTCAATCCAACAGAAAGATAAAGTATAGGTAGTGAAGTAATTCGTAAGAAAAGTAAGCTATCTTTTTTAAGATATTGAATATTGAAAGATAAACCAATCAACCAACTTTCTGGACGCAGAGCCACTACGGCATAAACCATGCCAAAGCCATAAACCATGCCAGCAGCTACGGCATAAGCTATTCCAGCTCTGCTATAAGCTATGCCATAAGCTACGCTAAAAGCTACACTAGCTAAGCCATAAGCTAAGCCATAAGCCATACCCCCAGCCACTCCATAAGCCACCCCATAAGCCATGCCTCCCGTCACGCTCAAAGCTGAACCAAAAGCCATGCTAAAAGCCATGCCCCCAGCCATACCTCCTGCCACATGAAAAGCCACACCAAAAGCCACATCTCCCACCACCTTATAAGCTACGCCATAAGCTACTCCATAAGCTACTCCATAAGCTACGCCATAAGCTACGCCATAAGCCACGCCTCTGACTACTCCAAAAGCCACACCTCCCACTAGGCCAAAAGCCACACCAAAAGCTACACCTCTCACAAGGCCAAACCCATCAACAGAAACACCTATGGACTCTAAAATTCCCCCGAAAACCAATGGTGTAACAACTGTTAATAACAATCCTTGAAAAAGCAAATTACGCTGAATAGTATTCTGTAGCAGTAACTCCCATCCTTTCGACAGATTCATTTCCTCTAGAGGAATATACTCACCCCCAAAAGTATCCACATACCACCGCAAAGCTTGAGGAAAATAAAACACCCAATACAACAACCGTAGATAATCTAATGGATTCCACAATGAAAGGGGACGTTTGAGTTTTGGCGCTAAATCTAGACGAGGTACGGGGGTTTTGTCATTCATTATTTCAACCCCTCCACATACCGCGCATAAATTCCGTAACAGATTTGCATGATTTCCCTGGGATAACCACCACAGTTTGTAATAATTTCGCTAATTTCTGCTTCTGTAAACTGAATCGAATTATTGCTCAAGCGATCGCGAATAAAATTGCGAATATCAGCCTCATCCCACAATTCAATATGTTCCTCAATACAAATATTTTGAAACGGCGAAACCATACCAATTTCATTACTATCGGGAAAAAGTTGATCTAAAGAAGTAGAAGCAGCCACAACCAAACGCAAAGGCGCATCATGTCCATTCGCCAAACCCCGTAATTGTCCCCTTACCTGATTTGTAAAACCTTCCCAAGTCATTTTCTCGATTTCATCAAGTAACAGCAGTAATTGGAGACGTTGTTTTTTTAAAGCCCTTGTCAAACGAATTCCTTTACAATCTTCTATTCCTACTTCAGAACATAAAGCATAGTAAAAATCATCCTCGTCATAAACTTGGCTCATATCCAAATAAATTGCTTTACGAGGCGGCATTAATTTTATTTCTGCTTCCTGAGAAATAGCCCAGAGCAGAGAAGATTTACCAATTTCTCTGGCACCAATCAACGCTACACTACTTCCACTATTGAGCGTCTCAAATATCCGATTAAGTTCTTTTTCTCTACCAAAGAATTTTTCCGAATTTTTGACTATTCCACTCCTAGGAATGAAGGGATTAGGAATGATTTTGTCAACTTTCGACTGTTGAGAAGAAACTAAGGAATTTTGGTTTTGATATAAAACTGGTTTCAAATGCTCTGGAATACCTTGAAGTTGAATTTCTACACAGCCAAATTTGTACGCTTCTTCAACCCCACGATTTGCAGCTAAAGCTTTGTAAAAACCAACAGCAAAAGCGATCGCAGCTCTGTCTCCAATTGCATCATTCATCCCAATTACATAGGGAATATGTTTGGCGTACGCCCTTGCTTGAATTTCAGAATAACAGGCATTTAGCACCACACAATTAACATGCTCTACCAACAACTCAAACATTGCAGCTAGAGCATCAGCTTCTACAGATTGAATTTGACCTAACTCATTCTCAAAGTAAAGCTCACCTTGATTCGTTCCGTGTCCAGAAAAATGTATAATCTGTGGTTGAACATCAAATATTGCCTGTGTGATATCCGCCACCCTGACAGATTCTTGCTGTTCTAGCTGAAATTTTCCTGGCTCTTTGGCAATTCGCAATCTTTCTTTAATATCTCGCAACTCTTGCATCAAACGAAGCCGAGAAGCATCGCTTGGATCGGCTGCTAGAAATAATATTTTTACCGGAATATCGCTATTCATTCAGGCAATTTTATGAGCTTAATTGCTGATACATATAAGATTATCGTATTTTATTCTAATGGATGAATATAGTTAAAAATTTTTGCGCTTATTACACATAATCGCCCTCATTCTAGAAGAATGGGGCTATCGCAACAAAGCCCACCGTAAGGTGGGCTAAATTAATGCATCTTTGGAAGATAATGATATTAGCCTACCTTTGTAGGCTTCGTAAATTTAGCCCCAGGCTTCTAGCCTGAGGGCGACTTTCTCCACTTCTTCGCGATCGTTGTATATATGAGGTGAGAAACGCAAACCATATGATGGTCTTGTATCTATAAAAATATTTTCTTTTTTGAAGCGTTCAAAAGCTTGCTGCGAATCTTTAAAAGCGATCGCAACTGTTCCACCCCGACGAGAAGAATCTAGAGGTGTATTCACAGTCAAGTTTTTGGCTAAAGCAGCTTGGATTAATATTTGAGTCAAAGCTTGGTTATGAGTTCTGATTTTCTCGACTCCAATTTTAGCGATCGCGTCTATGCTCGACTTAGCGATCGCATAAGGAATCACAGAAGGAGTGCCACCCCAAAAACGCTTAGCCCCTTTAGCGTAGCGAAAATCGGCAATATTAAACTCAAAAGGATTTTCATGGGAAAACCAACCCACATCAAAAGGATGAAATTGAGAAATACCGTCCATATTAGCCCAGAGAAATCCAGCACCAGGGCCACCACACAACCATTTTATCGAAGAACCGACTACAAAATCGGCGTTCCATTCGCGAAGATTTATCGGAACAACACCTACAGATTGAGCTATATCTACTAAAGTGAAAATACCTTGCTTTCTGGCATATTGAACAATTTCTTTGACTGGATTCAGAAAACTATTACCATAAATAGCATGAGTAATGAAAACAAGTTGCGTGTCTTCTGTAAGATGTTGCTTCCAGGTTTCTAAAGAAAAAGTACCGGATTCTGAAGGAATAATCTTAACTTTATAGCCCAATCTTTCCATTTGAGAAACAGCAAATCCAATCGATGGAAAGTCCATCTCGGAAATTAATAATTTGACTCTATCCTTTCGGGGAGGCAGTGAGAGCAGTATTTTAGAAACAGCCGAGGATATATTAGTTTGAGGACAAAATTCATCCTTGTTTCCATTGAGTAAATAAGCAAGAGATTGACAAAATCCATCTATAATACTTAGCCACTCCTGCCAAGCTTCACCTCCCTGAAATTTCCATAAATCGAAAAAACGTTCTTTTTCTTCAATTGTTTGCAAGGGAAGACATCCTACAGAATGGTTGAGAAGATAAATACCATTCGGAATGAAAAAACTATTTTTATATTGATTCACGCTATTTTTAACTAAATAATGATTTGATAAAATGCTAAAGATAACTTCTCTAATAACATTAATTTTCCGCAAAAGTGTATTATGGACGGATAATAAACTGCAATAATTTTGCATTCAGCTTCAGCTAACATTTCGGATTAACTAGTGATCGATTCTCTGACAAATCCATAGTTATTTCCCCAATCATCAGTCATTTGATTGCGTATTTCCCAAAGTTCCGGGAAGAATTGCATACGTATTCCTTTATTAAGTAAATCAACAGAACGACCTTTAAGAGATTTGGCTTTTACTCCTATAGTTCGATAAATAAGCTGAAAATGATGATAGCGAAATTTTTGAAATAACTGATCGTATTCTGCTAATGCTTCCGCAACCACGTAAGCATTGCAATGACAATAATCATAATTATATATTTTCTCTAGTGTGAGATTATGTTGTTTTAAATAATATTTGACAAAAGATTCCCACAGAGGTTTATACATTTTGAGAAGAGTACAAAATCCAGGTGATTCTTGCCCGCTACCGTTTCCTAAAACAGCCCTGATTTCCTGATACTCCTTGGGAGACATCGTTTCCAAAACAGAAAGTTGCTCAATCATTATTTTCTGTATTCGATGAACTCTACCCAACAATGTAATTACTCGAGGCGTATTTTCTTGCTGAAGATAATCGTCAATATCTAAAAGTGTATAAGCAATTAGTTTCATCCATAGTTCTTCAGACTGGTGAACTATTTGAAATTGCAATTCATCTGAATTACACAAATCTTTAAAATCTTTTTGACAAGAAAGTAGTGTCTTTGTGTTTAAGTAAACTTCGTAATCTAGCGTTCCTTTTCCATTGATAATTGAGTAAAAA
>JBCBQE010000476.1:0-5563 GCA_039820385.1 Cyanobacteria bacterium J06635_10 | reverse complement strand
CAAATTTATTACCAATAGGGGATATTATCAGGTATTTGTTGGAGTGTAGCTTGGCACAGAAGTATTATACTACCATGTTGCACTTGTATGTGATTAATTCTTAATGCTGCATCTTTTAACTTAAAAACTGGTGATTTCCGCAGTTTATTAATTTTTTTGATTAAAGCACTAATTAGCATCAAGTTAATTCCTTGTGATATATTGCATTTAAAACGTTCAAGCATGATTGGCTGTGATAAAGATTTCAAGCATATATTTGCTTGCAAATCTAATGGTTGCTTCTGTTGACCTGAATTTAAAACTATTTCTCCATCGATTTCAATTTTACTATTTCCTGGTAAGCGAATTTGGATATATTTCGGATACATGCTGACAATGATTTTTTCACTTTTAAATGTTAAAAAATCATACAATAAATTGCGAATTAAATCTATTTTTAAAGCTTGATTGATATCATCCTCTTTTAAGACAATGCGAGTTTCTGCATTTACAGGGTGATTTAACTCTACTTCACCAAATAGAAGTTTGAAAGGATTGAGATCAATATCATCAGTTTGTAACTGAATTTCAGAAAGTCTAATATCTTGTAATTTTAATCCTTTCCCTTTAAATGAAACACCATCAACTTGTCCTTGAATTGCTTTTAGTAAATCTGTTTGCACGTCTAAATTTAATTCATTCATTTATCAAATATCCTTTAATAACATTGTTGGTTACTTCTGAGTACTTGCACCAGTCGCAAGAATTAGATGCAGAGCCTCCAAACCCTTCCAAGCTGAGTCTGAGAAGCAGATCGAGAGTCTCTCGATCTTATTGAGAATAGTGCAATATATGAATTAATCTAAACTTTTTTGTGAAAAAATAAATCTACAATACGATGTAGATTAAACAATAGACTTTGGTAGTTGTTTTTTAAGGCGTTATTAATTTAATAGATGGAAATTTATTTTTTTTATAATTGATGTGCTAGACGCGATACAATCCTCTGGGGACACACTTCGTTAACACACATCTTGCACCTTGCCCATCACCTTGGTTTATTGAGAATATTAACTGGTAAAAACCTAATTTTTTCTCTATAAACCCAGTTTCTCTAGGCTTGTTGAGAATGCTGCAAGATATGAATTAACGCGTCTGAGACATTATTATTGACGTGATTTTACAACCATCGATACACCACCACTAGGAACAATGGTAATCCCCCGACGCACTGGAGTTACTGGTTTTTGATCGACCAATTCCAATTCAAACCGAGATAAAATTGTTGCTAAAATCAACTTCATTTCATATACTGCAAACGCGCTACCAATACAGCCGCGATAACCTCCCCCGAAGGGAAGATATTCAAATGCTGAATATTTTTGATTGAGAAATCTTTCCGGGATAAATTTATCTGGTTGTTTATAAGTTGCTTCCCGACGATGGGCTAAATATATACAGGGAACTAAAACTGTTCCGCGATCGTACTTTTGTGCTGCCACTTCTACTTTATCTAGAGCCATGCGTGGAGTACAAATTAAAGCTATAGGGTGAAGTCGCATGGTTTCGGAGCAAACTGCACTCAGGAAAGGTAATTTAGCGATTGTTTCTGGAGAAGTTGTATTATCTAAACTGTCTAATTCTTGAATTACTTTCTCTTTGACTTCTGGATGTGAATGAATCATATAGAATAACCACGCCAAAACTCCAGATGTGGTTTCGTAACCCAAGAGTAGCAAAGAAACTAATTGATCTCGCAATTCCTTGTCTGTCATTTGCTCCCCATCTTCGTCACGAGCTGATATCAACAGACTTAAAATATCTTCACCTAAATTATCATTGTTTATTCTACGTTCGGAAATCTCTGCATATATTAATTTATCTATTGATTCGCGTCTTTTGAGATAATTTCCCCAAGGACTCCATTTTCCTAAATCTTTTTGTAAAGGTGGAAAGAAAAATAAGCTGGAATACCAAGGTTTGGTTACATCATCTAATAGCGCTGTTAATAAATTTATTAATTTTTCGTAACGTTCCCCCGGACTAATTCCGAATACCACTTGTAGGATAATTTGTAAAGTAATATCCGGCATTACTTGCTGCATCGAAATAGTATTGCCAGCCTTCCAATTGCGCGACACATCTTTAGTTATATGACAGATTGTATTGCCGTAAGATTTAAGGCGATCGCCATGAAAAGGAGGCATTAATAATTGTCTTTGCCGGTTGTGGGATTTTCCTGATTGGAAGACGATGGAATCACTGCCAAATAAGGGTTTAAATACATGGGTAGCTTTTTTAAAATCTAATTTTTGCTGCTGTATTGCAAAACAATCGTTAATAGCTTGGGGACTACTAAAGAAGACAACTGGCGGTGAATTTACCCCCAAGACTCGTAAGGTGAAGGTTTCGCCGTATTTTACAGCATGTTTGTCAAAAAAATTTGTGGGGTTGGCTATTAGTTGTAGGGTTTGGATTAAGGAATTTGTCATTCTCTGGTCAAAGGTCAAAGGTTCAAGGTTGAAATATTCATTGTCCCATGTCCTATTTTCTCACTTTACCAATACCTAAGACCTTAATTTTTTGTTATATAGCGGATTTTATGCTTCAAGGTGTTGACAAACATAGAGAATATACAATTCGTATTATAGTCGGATACTTATAGCGTCGCAGAAAAAATAATTGTGACTACTATCGCCATTGATAGGCGATCGAAGCAATAATAAATTGTTATAAAGCCATGAACTCACTCGATAGAGTATTGAGTGAGTTCATATTTGTTTAGGACTTACGCAACTGGCACATTTTTCTCGTAGGGTGCTTGTACACTGACTAATTATTTACGCAATAATAAGACAATCAGTGTACGGCACCAACCAGGATCTTGTGACGCGCAGCCTTAGTCCTGTTATTAAAGCCAACGATTAATTAATGGCTAACATTCTTAGAAATCTCCAATCTTAATATGTTCGGAGAGTAGTTTCTTTAACTCCAATATGTTCTCTTTCTCTTGTTCTTTAACCTTACTCCAGAAGGCTTGCACTAATTCATAACCCTGAGCATTAGCAATATATTGGTCGTACCGCCATAGGGCATCTAGCCTTCTACTTAAGTCATGAATCATATCGTGATCGTGGTTTTTTACACCTCTTGATTCTCCAAGGTGAGCAACTTCTTTTTCATAAGTTTTTAGACTCATTTCTTATTCTCCCTTTTGCTCGATCAATTAACCAAATATTAAGGCTGTTGCTAAACGTTATATCTATTGTTTTAGTTACCTTGATGCATCTACTCTTGTATCTTAGGCAAAGATTATGAGGAAGTTGTGAGGAAAATCCTCATAAATTAATCATAATTTATTTGCCTAAGATACATCTTGCACCATTGTCATTAAGCCCTAATACCCGCCTTGTAAGCCGGAGGCGCATCGAACAGAGAAATCAATCTTGGCTGGATATACAAAGTACGTTAAAACGCACTAAAATCCATACCCAGTCTGATTTATCAGACTTTGTGTGTTAGCCTGGGAATTTATTCCAAGGCGGTTGTTGAGAATGGTGCAAGATGTAAGTTAAAAGCAACTTTTTTTTTTCATTTACTAACATTTACTTGTTATATTTATCATCTATTCATTCCCAAAAAATCAGAATTTTCAATAATGACTGATTGTCTTATTCTTAGGTTCCGGCATTGCTCAAAGTGTTACACATACTAGAAAAAAATGTGCCAGTTTTCTAAGTTATAAAATTAATCAATAGTCGTACAAAGCAAATAATATTTTTATCTAATAGCGTTTTGAAAATATCTTTAATAAGTCTTTTTTATTACAGCAATAATTGATACCTATTTACAGTAAAAAATGAATGAAAAAGCATATCGTTAAACTGTAAAAAATGATTTTAATTTATAAGGATAATAAGAATCAGTTTGAGTTGATGTCGAAGTTAGCTTCCCGAGTGGGAAAGAAGCGGAAGCGGAGGTGAAGTTAAGTTTTCATTTGAATGAGAATTCTCAAATTAATCCTGCTGTTGTAGATATGAAACTACCTCGAATTTACTTGCAACAACTGCATTTGCTTTTTTAGATTCTCATCAAACCCCGAAGGGAAGACTGTCTTTTCGCTGTAATAAGTATCTGTCCAAATAGTTTTAGAATCGTATTTAGCTTTTTGTAAATTGGCACCCATTAGATAGACTCTTTTCAAAGTAGCATCGCGTATATCTACTCCTTGCAGGTCTGCATCTTTTAAAAAAGTCTCAACTAGGTAGGCATCATGCAATTTGCTATTCCTTAGTTTTGCTCTTTCTAGAATGGTACCAAGCAATCGAGCATTGTTCAAATTAGCACCACTTAGATTGGCTTCTTTCAAGTCAGCATCACTTAAAAAACTCATACGAAGATTGGAACTAGCCAAATTTGCTTTTTGTAGATTAGCGTCATACAGACGAGCATTTTCTAAATTAGCTCCCCTAAGATTTGCTCGTTGTAAATTAGTTTTTTTCAGGTTAGCTTGCTCAAAATTAGCTTCCTCTAAGTCTGCCCCAGCCAAATTAGCACCGCTCAAATCCAAACCATACAAATCAACACCAGGTAACTTAGCTCCCTGCAAGTTAACTCCTATAAGCGTTGCTTCATAAGTGACATTGCAGTTAAAATCACCAATTTCTGCAATACCCATTTTTCCTTTATCCCCAACATCATCCCGCCACCTAAGTTCTGCACCAGTTAAATCGGCATTACTTAAATTGGCTCCATCTAACTTAGCAGCCGATAGTTCCGCACCTCGCAAATCAGCCCCCGCTAAATCGGCATTACTTAAATCAGCACCGCTTAAGTCGCATTTTGGGCATTTTTTAGTTTCTAACAACCTTTTGAGGTGGCTGGGGTTGTAGGTTTTTTTAGCATCGCAATCTTTGCAGGCGGATAAGAAGATAACAAATATGGCGGCGAGTATTGCTGTGGGTTGGATTTTCATTGATTACAAATAATTAAAGTGAATCAAGAAAGCGAACTACTTATTGATTGAAAATCGGGCGTTGCTGAATCGTAATATGAAATTATGATTTCACATTGCAGGAGACGTAACACTGTTACGTCTCTACACAGGTTTCATGTTTTTGACAAAATGTAATAAATGCAATTCATAGTAAAATTGCAGCAACGCCGAAAATCACTTTCTTTTCTATTATCTTTCCCAATTTTTGCTTTTTGCCTTTTATTTGACACTCGCATCAAATTTTTAGCACGCAATGCGGCTGCAACAAGAGCGATTGACAAGCTGAGGGAGCAGGGGAAGCTGGGGAGAAAAGAATTTTGAGAAAAATAAACCCTTTAAAACTAATCCAGGACTTACGCAAGTGTCACAAAACTCGGATGGTGCCGTACACTCACCGTCTTATTATTGGGTTAAAAATTAGTCAGTGTACGAGCACCCTACAAAAAAAATATGCCAGTTGCGTAAGTCCTATAATCAAAAAGACCACATCTCTCTAAAGTAAAGATTCGTTTCAAAATAATCCTTTGAATAATTGATGATGCTATATTAAAAATGAAGCAACTAAGAAGCTTCCCTGGCAGATAAAAT
>JBCBQE010000475.1:0-5582 GCA_039820385.1 Cyanobacteria bacterium J06635_10 | reverse complement strand
ACTCTTTAGGAGAAAAGCAGAAAGCGCTGCAATACTACAACCAGGTTTTACCAATATTTGATAGTGTAGCGGCTTCTCCACGCCTGTCTCTCACCGCACGTAATAAAGGTAAAACCTGGTTGTAGAATTGCAGCGCTTTCTGCTTTTCTCCTAAAGAGTTGTAGACTACACCAATATTATTGAGTGTAGTGGCTTCTCCACCCCTGTCTCCCACCGCACGATCTAAAGGTAAAGCTTGGTTGTAGTATTGCAGCGCCTTCTGCTTTTCTCCTAAAGCGTCGTAGACTGCACCAATATTATTAAGTGTAGCGGCTTCTCCACGCCTGTCTCCCACCGCACGTCTTAATGGTAAAGCCTGGTTGTAGAATTGCAGCGCCTTCTGCTTTTTTCCTAAATCCGAGTAGACTGCACCAATATTATGGAGTGTATTGGCTTCTCCACCCCTGTCTCCCACCGCACGTAATAAAGGTAAAACCTGGTTGTAGAATTGCAGAGCTTTCTGCTTTTCTCCTAAAGCGTCGTAGACTCCACCAATATTTGATAGTGTAGTGGCTTCTCCACCCCTGTCTCCCACCGCACGTCTTAATGTTAAAGCAAGGTTTAAGAATTGCAGCGCTTTCTGGTTTTCTCCTAAATCCAAGTAGACGAGACCAATATTATTGAGTGTAGCGGCTTCTACACCCCTTTTTCCCACCGCACGTATTAATGGTAATGTTTGGTTGTAGAATTGCAGAGCTTTTTGCTTTTCTCCTAAATCGTCGTAGATTCTACCAATAACCGTGAGTGTAATGGCTTGTTTTCCCTTATCTCCAAGTTTCCGCCACAAAACCAGCGCTGCTTCCCATTTTTTCCTAGCTGCTAGTAGTGATTCTGCTGTTCCTTGTCGAAGTAACTGTAATCCTTCTTGTATTAACTTTTCTGCTTCCGCACGAATCGCATCCCTCTGCGAACTCCCTCCCTGCTGAGCAATGATTTCCAAATTTCGCCCAGCATATACAGTCCCCACATCGGAAATCAAAAATACAGCCAAAAACACAACAAAGGCGCGATGCATCAAAACTCGAATATAGAGATGTTGTTTGTCCATGACTTATGGCTTCAATTGATTTTTTCTCCCTATAAATATCTATATCCAGCGTCTTGTTAATTATGCAATTTTAGCAGGGTAAGCGCATCTCAAACCCTATTGACGGTATATGAAAGCTATACCAGTGGTCTATTTGACTTTGGGGTAGAGATAGCGTTAACCAGTAAATTCAATCAAACCCAGTCAAATTTTGAAACAGAAAATTGCTACAAAGTAAAGCGGTTTTCATAAAAAATCATCAGCATTCCCGTTCTTTAAAATGTATCTTATCCGTAACATAGTGCAAATTACTGCAAGTTCATCGGGATTGGTACCAATTGCAACATATTTAGACCCATATACTAAATCAGTACTTACGCAAGTGTCACAAGACTCGGATGGTGCGTGACACCACAAGCCGCATTATTACGTTAAAACTCAGTCAAAGTGTCACAGCACCCTACAAGAAAAATGTGCCAGTTGCTCCCTCTCCTTAACAAGGAGAGGGCTGGGGTGAGGTTATTCAAAGTATTGTCTCTTGTTGAAGAGAGGATTGAGATGAGGTTCTTCAAAATATTTTATCTAACCAAAAACCTCTATATTCCTATCACCAAGAGTAAAAACCAAACCGAATATTTACTCCTTCTCAGACTGAGGAATATTTAAATTCTTTTTATTACAATCATTCATCGCCTTCTCTACACCTTTTTTAAGGCATAATTCAACACATTCAACCACATAATCAATCACCGAAGAAATCATTTGATTTTCTTCAGGAGAAAACTTTCCTAAAACATGAGAAACTGTACCATTCTCACTACTTGCAATATTTTTTGGCCTACCAATGCCAATACGTAAACGAGGGAAATTTTTGGAATTGAGATGAGAAACGGTGCTTTTCATGCCATTATGCCCGCCAGCAGAGCCGGATAAGCGCAAGCGAACTCTTCCCACGGGTAAATCCATGTCATCATAAATAACCAACACAGACTCCGGTTTTAACTTGTACCAAGAAGTCACCGCACCAATTGCTTGTCCCGAAAGATTCATGTAAGTTAAGGGCTTGAGCAAATGAACTTGTTTCCCACCCGGTGCAGTTGTTTGAGCGTACTCACCTTTAAACTTGCGATGCTCGCTAAGAGATACTTGCCAAGAGCGCGATAAAGCGTCGATCGCAGCAAAACCAATATTGTGGCGCGTTTTATCATATTTGGGTTCTGGATTCCCCAAACCAACAATTAACTGGGGAATCAACAAGACTTTTTTATTTGTAGACTGCATCAGGAAATATAAATAAATTATAAGTTATATTAAGAATTAATTATAAAGGATGAAGATTAATCTTTGTTCCTGTGGTGAACTTTGCAGCAAGTAGCTACATCAATTTTGGGCAATGCAGACAAAGAAGGTACAAGATTCAACCTTCATCCTTCATTTTTTTCAAGCTTCTTCTTTCTTTTCTACAACAGTCTCAATCTTGGGTTCAAGCTCAGCGGTAGTCTTGACAGCTTCCTCTAATTGTGATGCTTCTTTTTTAAACTCGTTTTGAAAATCTTGGGAAGCATCTTGAAAACTGCGGAGGCCTTTTCCCAAACTACGACCGATTTCTGGTAGTTTTTTCGGACCAAAAACCAACAGCGCCACAACCATAATTACAGCCATTTCCGGTAAACCGATACCGAATATATTCATAATTTGTCCTTTGAATGAGGGTTGGAACAATTTAACGAAAGCTTACCCAATATTACCCAAATATAGTCATTTACTTTTGTAAACAAACTTTGGTATTATCTTGTACTTAATGTAGTATATGAGTAACATACTACTTGTCTTTTCCAGCACGGCTTACCTGTTTTAAAGGAAACACCACTGGTCTCATGAGATAAGTTGAATATTAATACCAGTGCTAACAGCACCCCGGTGGTCAAGCTTTACAGGTTGGAGTCTATGACGATACCCTTTATAGCAAGCCAATTTGGCACTTCCGGTGGTAGGTGAAATTCCTACGGGGAATCCTTGCATCGCCGTTGGTGTAAGGTGGTTGTCCAACAAGCGGCAATGTTTTTTTCAACGGTACATCTGTAGTTTAGCTATTTATCGCTCAATATAGCGGTTTTCAATTAAGTCCAATACAACAGGTAACTACGCCCGCTCTCCCCTTCCCCTCTTCAAAGCATGCTCGAGGGGAAGCGGAGTAGTTTCGTGTATTCCATCAAGGGTAAAAACCGCGATAAAATGCAGTCTTAATTGACGAACAAACCAAAAAAACCCGGGATAAGCCGGGTTAAAGTTTAATGTCAGATATATTGTGAAAGTACTTTGCTTACATTCCTAAGCTTCGCCAATCGACATTAATACCCTCAATCATGATTGATTTGTTATAAAGTTGCAAAATAATCAATAGAAACACAAAAAATAAACCCATGAAGACAGCCATCAATGGGGTAGTACCCCAGCCAGGGGCAACTTTACCGTACTCAGAGTTTAAGGGTCTGAGAACATCTCCCAAACGTGTTCTTTGTGCCATAATCCAATTCCAGGTTAATTACCAAAACATTTTTTAATCTTCTGTAATATTGTATAAGAATAGTACTCATAATATATACCCATTATGGAACCCGCAATAGTTCTTAGTATTTCTGTAGCTGCCGTCTTGATTACAGTTACAGTGATGTCCATCTACACCTCTTTTGGTCCTCCGAGTAAGCAACTTGCTGACCCTTTTGAGGACCATGAAGACTAATTTTTAAGGGCATAGGGCATGATAGCTATGCCCCACGCCACAGGCGTGAATGGGCATTGTAATTAACACCTTTAACCTTTGCCCTTTGCTCACTGTTCACTGTTGACTGTTATGAGAATGGTGCGTTACGGCCGCCTCAAAAATTTAACCTCAAATAGTACATACGAGGGGCCGTAACAGCACCCTACAAGTCATGGTAGTGTTGAGTGTTATAAGAATGGTGCGTTACGGCCGCCTCAAAAATTTAACCTCAAATAGTACATACGAGGGGCCGTAACAGCAACGGCACGGCAATAAAGCCCGAAGTTTATCTACACCGCTTTTTGCCTCAATAAAGCGCGAGGTTTATCCACACCGCTTTTTGCCTCCCCTACAAGTTCACTGTTCACTGTTCACTGTTCACTGTTCACTGTTCACTGTAAAGCTCGCGATTTTCCAAGGCTTGATTGTAAAGGTTTTTGATTCAGATGAAAATTCTGAATTCGATAGGGGACGTTCTAATAAATCTACAGATTCTGTTACATTTAAGCCTATATCGCTGGTGAGGTTGCCTATTGCTGTTTCTCCGTGGCATTCGTAACAACGCAAAATCCATTGTTTGGGGTTGTCTTCGGTTGGTTTAAATGCCATTAATATTAAGTTTTGAGCGGATATATCAATAAAACTGGCTTTGTCTTTTACTGTTTGATTTGGTGATGTTGTAGATGTTGCGGTTAACCCCGTATCCTCGGGGGAATTGAATTTATGTTCGCAAAGTACAACTCTTAAAGGTTGGTTGAATTCATATCCACGCTTTACTGTCTGCGCTGTCTCCCAACTTCCGGCATGAGGATATAATCCATAACTGAATTCATGAAAACCTTTATCGGCTTCAGGATTGGGCCATTCTGGACTTCTCAACAAGCTTAGGCGTAATTGATTTGGTTGAGCGTCGTAACCGTATTTACAATCGTTTAATAAACTTACACCATAGAAATCCTTTTCTTCTTGTTTCGTCTCTTCTACGGTTATATCTGCCCAACGTAATGCAGGAACTTCCCATTTAGCTTTTTCTGCTGCGGTTTGAGGTTTGGTTGTGCGATGAATTGCACCGCAGGGGATTTCATAGGTGACAAAATCTGCTTCTAAGTTTAACCCAAAGGCGGCTTTTACTAAAACGTGACGTTCTAACCAGTTAACTTTGGTGGCGATTTTCAAGACTGGGGAAGCTGCTTGCAAAATATAGTCTTGAATAAACTCCGATTCTCCTAACTGCCGCACTACTCGCAAACGATTTTGTAATAATCCTTGTTCGAGCCATTCTATAGATTTAAGTTTTAGTGGCGGTAAAATATGTTCTGCGTAATTGGGGTCAATATTCCATGCATCCCAATACTGGCCTTTATCTGTAAATGCTTGAAGTTGATTTCCATTCCCACAAAGTACTGAACGATCGTTCACTTTATCGAAAACGCTTTTTAAGTCCCCAGTTTGTTCGTCAATGACTACTCGTAAATATTCGTTTTCTAATTTAAACTCTAGCGCTATAGTTTCTGGTGAATTTTCTGATGGAGTTTTTTGATCGCTAAACTCTAGCGCTATAGTTTCTGATGAATCTTGATTTTGGCGATCGCTAAACCCTAGCGCTATAGTTTCTGATGAATCTTGGTTTTGGCGATCGCTAAACCCTAGCGCTATAGTTTCTGGTGAATCTTGGTTTTGGCGATCGCTAAACTCTAGCGCTATAGTTTCTGATGAATCTTGATTTTGGCGATCGCTAAACTCTAGCGCTAT